>NZ_CP041240.1:300000-455676 GCF_013488225.1 Sinorhizobium mexicanum
CGAGGTATTCCGAAAAGACGGCCGGCGCCTCGTCGACATCGACGCCGAAGCGCTCGAACTCGAACTTCTGGTATCCAGAGCCGACGCCGAGCTCAAGGCGACCATTTGAGACGATATCGGTGAAGCCGACCTCGGAAAGCAGGCGCTGCGGTTGATAGAGCGGCAGTACGCAGACGGCGGTGCCCAGGCGAATTGTAGTCGTCAGGCCGGCACAATGCGCAACCATCATCAAGGGCGACGGCACCAGACTGTAGTTGTTGAAATGGTGCTCGGCGAACCACGCGGTGTTGAAGCCAGCCTGCTCGGAAAGCACCGCCTGTTCGATTGAGTTGCGGATGACTGTGTCGGACGATTGATGATAGCCGCGCTGGGCGGCAAGGATAAATGTCGCGAATTCCATGGCAATTCCTTCGGGTTGCGGAGAGGTTGTCCATCGGGCTGCTCGAGAGGTTCGCGAATGTCGTGGCCGCAATGGGCGATGTTTGCGGCCAACGGTTTTTCGGCAATTCGCCTGCCATTCGCGGTCGCGAGTTCCCTATGCCTGGGATTGTTTCGACGGGCCGCCGCAGCCGCCTAGGGCATAATCGGCAACCACTGGGCGGCCTTCGTTGGCTGTTCCTGATCACGGTCGCCCGCAAATCCGGCGTCGCCAAGACAAGTGCCGCCGTTCACGCAAAGGGTCGAACCGTTGACGTATGAGGCGTCAGGCGAAGCCAGGAAGAATGTTGCGTCAGCCATTTCTTCCGGCTTTCCTATCCCGGCCACTGGAATACTCGGCCGAAACCCTTTCGGCGCGATGCTGCCGACGTTTGCGGACTGGGCGACGGCCGGCGTGCTGGTGTGGCCCGACATGACGGCGGCTGTTCGAATGCCAACGGGCCCGAGTTCGGCCGCCATGCACCTCGTCAGGATTTCGATCCCCGCTTGGGATGCTTCATAGGCGTGGCGCGGCGCGAAGGGCAGAAAGGTGTGGGTCGTGCCGACATTCAGGATCACGCCGCCGGCGCGCATCGTCTTGATCGCTTCACGCGCGCAGATGAAGGCGCCGGTGAGATTGACATCCAGGACGCGTTTGATCTCATCTGTTGTTTGTTGGAGGCCTGGGACAAAACTGTCGACCACAACAGTAGCGTTGACGAGGACGTCTAGCCTGGCGAAGCGCACTCGCAGCTCCTCGAACAGCGCCACCACGTCACTCTCGACGGCAACGTCCACGGATTTCGCCATATGCTTGCCACCGAGAGAGCCGGCGAGCTTTGCCGCTGCGGCACCATCTTTATCAACAATGACGACAGTATCGCCGTTTGCGGCAAAACGGCGAGCGACGGCCGCGCCTATACCGTTCGCCCCGCCTGTCACAAGCACGACTCGCGCACCGACGTGTCCGGCCGGGCCGAAGAGTTCGGCTCTTGGCGTCCCATCCGCCGACAGGTTCGCATTACCCGGCTGGTTGAAGGACGTCCAACCACCGTCAACGGTCAGCACCGAACCGTTGATGTAATCCGCGTCCCGGCTAGCCAGAAACCGCACCGTCCGGGCGATCTCGTCGGCATGCGCCATCCGCCCCATCGGCACGCGTCGGCGAACAGCGGCGAGATCCGCCGCGCCGGCGCGTTCCAGTTGCTCGACCATCGGCGTGTGCACATAGCCCGGCGCTACCGCCGCCACGCGGATGCCGCGCGGCGCCAACTCGCACGCCAAAGATTTCGTGATCGAGATCAGGCCCGCTTTGGAGGCGGCGTAGGCGTTGCGTTTGGGATTGCCTACCACGCCCGCCAGCGAGGCCACGTTGACGATGACAGCGCCAGGCTCCAACCGCCGTGCCGCTTCCCGCGCCATGACGTAAGGCCCGATCAGGTTTACTGCCAAGACGCGTCGGAAAGCGTCGACATTGGTGTCGACGGTCGCATCCATGCTAGGCCCGACAGCCGCGTTATTGACGACCACGTCGATGCGCGCGAACTGTGTTTCGACCCGGTTATAAAGCGCAACAATATCCTCCTCTCGCGAGACATCGAACTCAAGTCCGAGATGCGGGAGGCCGAGACCGCGGGCAAATTCAAGGATGCCGCTGCCCGGGAGGTCTACGGCGACGACAGTGCCTCCGTCCGCGGCAAAAGCATTGACCAGGGCACGGCCGATTCCACCTGCAGCGCCTGTAATGATGACGACGCGCTCTGCTTGCTTCATGAGATACGTTCTCCTGACCAGCGTTGGCGATTTCAGGGTAAGGACCGCGTCGCGGTACAGCAGCCCGTGGTGGTGACGACCAGCTCCGCCCCGGTTCGACGCAGCGCGTTCCAGCCCAGCAGCGATTGCCTCACTTTCTCGCTCTTGGAGGGGTGCGGTGTTTCCTAAGCGCGTAGACCGGATCGTCCGGATGCGATACTCCGATCGGCCGGCGGAGACCGAACCGCTCTATCTCCGAGGCCGTCTGCGGGCTCTGCTCCTCGAGCCAATCGTAGACGACCGTGCGTTCGGCAATTCGCCACTCCCCTTCCCTCTTTTGAAACAGGTCACAGTATCGACCGCAAAGCAGAACCTGCCGGATCGTCCTGCCGCCGTCCGGTCCGCGTTGGAGCGCGGTGAAGTAGCTCTCGACGGCGGCCTCTCCCGGGCCGATGAACTCGATCAGAACGTTCGTGATCTGATGGATGTTGCGCGGTTCGGTTTTAAAGACACCGAGCGCGAACTCAATGAAGCCTTCGGCCGAGCCGGCATAGGCCCCGTGGTTGTCATAGGCATCCGGCCAGTAGGAGCTGCGCAGCGCCGCCTCATCCGCGCGGTCTATCCCCCGGCAGTATCGATAGAGGCAGTCGCGGATCGCCTCCCGGTCAAGTAATTCGACGATTTTTTTGTGGTCCATGGCTTGGTAGCAGGTTCTGAGATTGAAGTGGCGCTTTTGCGTATCCGTATACGCAGCAACGATTTCGGACTAAGGCAGCCGCACTGCAGCCAAAAACGGCCTGCCGCTGCGCACCGATGTGAAACACCTCAGTGCCGAAGGCGTTGACACTGTTGGGTGGTTTCACGCACGCGGTGTCTGGATAGAGGCCATGTGCCGTCCTGCGCCGGCGAAACTCTATTTAGGTGTTAAACCCTCCACAGGCTTGATTGAACAAAAACCGATCAAGCAACGCATCGAATGCACGATCGATTTCAAGCGCACGTTCGGGGCAGGATCGAGCGCCTCGTGTCGCGAGTAGTTCGTCCCGCTCCGCGACCTCGATGTCACCGGGTAGGATGTAGCCCTCGTCATCCAATTTGAAGACGTCCGGCGCATGCGCCCAGCAGCGAGCATGCCCTTGGCATTTGTCATTGTGGACGATGATGCGCATGCGGTACCTCCATGTCTTTGCTCCCTCGCCTATATTCAGGACCAGTCCAGAATCAGATTTTCGATTCCGAACACATGGCCGCCATAGGTGATGGGGGCCGTGTCTTCCTTGATACGGAAGTCAGGGATGCGGGACAGCCACTCCTCCAGACCGATGACGATCTCCCGCCGGGCGAGGTGCGAGCCAAGACAACGATGGGGACCATAGGCGAAGGCGGTGTGGCGGTTGTCTTCCCGTGCCAAATCGATCGTGTTCGGGTTCTCGAATTCTGCCGGATCGCGATTGGCGATCATCGTGGCACAGGAAATGTAGTCCCCCTTGCGGATCGGCGCGCCTTCGAAGTCGATGTCTTTCTTTGCCACGCGGATCATTTGCACGGTGGAATAGGCGCGCAGCAATTCTTCGGCCGCGAGCCCAATTCGATCCGGTTCTCTCCGCAGCAATTGCTGGTCTTTCGGATTACGAGCGAGGTAGGCCAAGTCAAATCCTATTGCCGTTGCGACCGTGTCGAGGCCGGCGACGAACACAAGTACGCCAATGCCACGGACTTCCTCATCGGTCAGCGATCGACCATCGACCTTAGCCTCCACGATGAAGGTCATGAAATCGTCGGTCGGTTCCTTGCGGCGCACGGCCGCAAGGTCATCGATGAACGCCACAATCGTCCGGGCGGCTGCCGTTCGCTTGACGCCCTCGCCGTGGAGCAGATCCTTCCCCCAGCCGACGAATGTGTCGAGCCGTTCATCCGGTAGGCCAAGAAAGCGAAGGAAAATATTGACCGCAAAGGGAAAAGCGAAATCCGTCATAACGTCGCAGCTTGTGCTCGCCGCGGAGATCCCGTCGATCAACACGATCGCGCGCTCACGGATGGCCGGTTCCAGAACCATCACCCGCTTGGGCGACAACAGCGGATTGAGCAGCGAACGAAAGATACCATGGGCTGGTGGGTCGAGTTCCAGCGGTATCATCGGCCAGTTTTCGCCGAGCGCGGAGGCGAAGATGCTGCGATGGCTGGAAAATGTTGCGGTGTCGTGCAGTACCCTGCGCTGGTCCTTGGCACGCGTAATGACCCAGGTACCCCGGCCGTCGCGAGTGTTGTTGGGAGAATAAAAGATGGACGGCGCGTCATGGGCGCAGGCGACAGCTGCGTGAGGATCCCCGTCTGGCGTGGGCCCCATGCCGGGCGACGTGAACAAACTGAAATCCCTTACCATTTCCGGCGGGACATGATCTGGAATCGGCTTGCTCACGACTTGGTTTCCCCTCAAGGTCATGCACTTATGCGCTCGATTGAAATCACCCGGCGATCCTCGATGTTAATTACTGGTGCGGCCCGTCACAGGCGCCTCGAGATTCCGCTGCACGATGCGCCGACCCACGCACCAGCGCGGATGAGATCGTCGCTAATTTGAGCAGCACAGTATCCTGGTCGGGCCCCTGGTCCATGAAGGACCGCCATCAGCTTACGCGCGTTGAAAGTCAGATGCTGATCAATCACCCGTTAGCTCCTTGAGGCACTGCAGACATCCGCCCTGCAAAATTATCGAAGCAAGTTGCGTGCCGTTGACCCGGAACCACTTGTCCACACCGGCGCCTATGTCTCTTCGGCAACTGTTTTGGTCCGGTTTGCGACATACTTGTTCTGCTTCGGACACACGGAGGCTGGCGGATCGACACGCGCCGGGGAACGCATGCAAACGCCGCGATCCAATCCAAACTCAAACACTCGCCTAAACGTGAGCCGGTGTAAGCCGGATGAAATGCCCTGCCATCAAACACTTGAGCACTATCTGGATGACTACCTCCACGCGGGAGGCTTCAGATCAAGTTCAGATCACTGGTCATGTAGGTTCCAATTTGCGGCGAAGCGCACGTGGATGCATCCGCTATGTCGATGTGTGCTATCCAAACAATCAATTACTCCAATTGCCCGATACGGCATATGAATGAGTCCAGTGGCGTCGTGGGGCTGTTTCATAAAGAGGACTCGCGATGGAAAAGACAATTCAGGGCGGCCAGGGCAGCAACAGTCTCTTTGGCAGCAATGGTGATGATGTGATAGTCGATCCCACGGGAAATGACTGGATCGACGGTCGCGCCGGCAGCGACTCCATCTCGGCCGGCGAGGGCAATGACCGAGTCTTCGGTGGCGTGGGCAATGACCACGTCTTTGGCGACGAGGGCAACGACTACCTCTACGGCGACCTTGGCCGCGGCAACCCGCGCATCCCTGCTCCGGCCATCCTCGGCGCGGACAACGACAAGCTCTACGGCGGCCCCGGCGACGACGCCCTCTTCGCGGGCGACGGCAGGGACTCTTTGACCGGAGGTGCCGGCCACGACACCTTTGTGTTCCAGTTCCACAACCCGCTTCCCGGGTTTGATCAAAACTACGGGCCGAACGCGGAGGACCACACCACCATTGTGGATTTTGACCCAGCGCAAGATACTTTCGCCTTCGATGCGGTAGGCCTTGGCAGCGATGGTCTTGAAGCTAATTTCGTTAATCACGCCGGGCCTGGCAATCAGGTGGATACCTTCTACAGCGGCCCCGCCAATGGCGCGAACGGCGAGCACGTCGTAGTGATCACTGATCACAGTTTCGCCGACGGCTCGGCCGCAGCCAGGGATATCTCCGGCGAGGCTGCAGGCGATATCATTGCCTATTTCGATAATAGGACCATGACGGCGGATCTGGGTTATGTTACCTCCGAAAACCACGTGGAGGACTTCGCGCACCTGGGCAACGTGCAAAGTTTGCTCCACCTGGCCGGCCTGGGCCTGACCGCGTCGGATTTCATGTTCTGTTGATCCAGAAAACCCATGCGGAATTGCGCCGCGCCCCCCAAGCGCAGCGCTTTCCCTTTCCGCTCCCTTGACCGTGGGCCATCCAGGAGCAGGCGCACTGTTGTTCAGTTGATCAAGCTCTGCACATTGCGTCGGCTGCAGACCCAACCCTAATCGAGCCTATGATCACATTCGGAGAAAATCATAACTCCACCATCTGGCGAGCAGATGCCGCAGCGTGTGCACGCTGATCCGCTTGGTCAATGCGGTCGCCTCGGTCGCCGAACGGCAGGCGGCATGGATTATCTGCACATCGATTAGCTTATCGCCCCGTCCGGGAACTTGCCAGTCCTTGAGGCGTTCCAAGCGCCAAGGTTCACCCCAAAATACCATCGCCGCCGTAACCGCCGGGCTCTCCCAAACCGCAGTCGATCAATTCGGAAATCCTTCGTCGAGGCACGTTTTTTGCTCCTCGGTTAGGGCCGCGGTGGAGAAAGACGCGCCGGCAGATGCAAGCGCTGATAGGCATGGAGTTCAACTATGATATCGCCTTCACCTCGGGCGGGACTGAAAGTCATGAAGCAGTAATACTTTCGGCAGTTGAGGTGATGTCTGAACGCACAGAGGATTGTGCTTTCCGCGGTCGAGCATCCGGCAGTGGTCACGCGCTGCACGCATCAAGGAAGTGACCCGAGAAAGTGGGCAAGCCGTTGGATACTGAAGTGATCGGGCTCGCGGCAGCCTTCCTTGTCATCGCATTGGTATATGCGGCAGTCGGGCAGGCTGGAGCGTCGGGCTATATCGCCGCAATGGCACTTGTCGGTTTCGCCCCGGCGGCCATGAAGACTACAGCCCTTGCCCTGAACCTCTTGGTCGCCGCGATCGGCACGTTCCATTTCATGAAGTCTGGACGCTTATCGTGGCGGAATATCTATCCTTTTGTCATTTTGGGATTCCCTTTCTCCCTGGTCGGCGGAGCCGTTCATCTTCAGAAAGAACTTTACTATCCGATTGTGGGTGTGATCCTCGTGCTCTCTGCGGCCCAAATGGTCCGGTCTGCACTTCGCAAAGGTGCAACTGTCGCCTCACCAAGCGTGCCGCCCTTCTGGCCTGCTTTAGCGACAGGAGCTATTATCGGTTTCTTCGCGGGGACAACCGGTACGGGCGGCGGCGTGTTCCTTGCCCCATTAATGCTGGTTATGAATTGGGGAAGCGCGCATCAAACAGCGGCTACAACAGCAGCTTATAATCTGATCAACTCTGCCGCCGCCTTGATAGGCGCCTATGCCTATTGGAATGCCCTGCCAACATCGTTGCCATTTTGGTTATTTTCCGTAGCGGTGGGCGGATCGATCGGCGCATTCGTTGGAAGCCGATATCTGGCAGATCGTTGGTTGCGCGCGATCCTCGCTGCTCTTTTGCTGATGTCGGGCCTCAAGCTGCTTTGGTAGCGAGGCGTGAGCCTGCGCAAAGCCAGCTGGATTATGCCGAATGCCGCATCAAAAAAGCTAGCATTACAGCGACTGAACTCGGCCGAGCGGCAAAGGCTTACGACACAATGGGTGTTGGACTAACCCGCTCCGCCACGGGCGGAGCGGGAAGGAGGGCATGTATTCAGCAGGAGCCCCAACTTGCTCCAATCGGACAGCGGAGCTCGCCCGATTGACGGAGATCCTGAAGCGGAACGCATAAGGATGCGCTCCTACCGAATCCCCAGTGGACGATTGGGCATACCTTGGATGTTGCAGCTATGTGCCCGGTGAACTTAATTGGAAGGGATGAGTTCCTCCTGGTGTAGGCCTGGACCTGCTTTCCCTCCTTGGAACGAGGGATTAACTCACAAGCTTCTCGCTACAAGGGGGAAGCTTGTGAGCCAGCGTGTGTTCATATCCTGCACGACACGCGGCAGAGCACCTCGTTCTAAGTCGAGGTGGCTCATTAATGCGGATTCCACCACGCCCGGTGCGCTGCCGAGTTGGAGCATCGCGTCCGTTAGTGTTGCGATGCTTCTCCCGAAAGAAGGTGAAAGCTCAGATGCGGCTATTTCCATGCGTACGGAGTGAGTGCAAAAACAGAACTTGTCGATGATTTTGCACATCTCGCAATTCGATGCTGTCTGGGCGATTTCGGTGAAAATCGCTTCCGCTCCAAGTGCGAGTTTGGCCGGCGTCGATTCATTAGGCGGGGCGCAATGGCAGGTAGCCTGAGGCCGTACGCGCGCTAAAGCGAAGGTAAGAATTTCGCGTGCCACGGCATATGAGTCCAACAGAGCCCACTCGATAAGGGGCCTCGTGAAGTAGCCCTTTTGGGGAAGGGATATGATCTTTCCTTCAGCTGCAAGTCGGATAAGTGCTTCGCGGAGGGGAGTTCGGCCAATCTTGAGTTTCAACGCCAGGTCCCTGTCGCTGAGATGCTGTCCCGGCACCAAGGCGTGGCTGCAGAGCAATTGAACTACTGCATCGTAGGCTGCGTCGGCCTTTCCACGCGCCGCCGGTTCGGTGGGAAATTTTGATAGGTCTATTCCATGACACTGGGCGGCCTTTTCACAGAACCACATCTCTGCGCTCTCCTTTGTCGACGTTTTTGAACGATATCCAAACGGCATGCCAGAAAGTTCGTTCTGTCACACGCCCCATATATTTGGCGACAACAATTAATAGATGTTTTGTGATTCTGTTTATGACATCGTCATATTGCAACAATAATTGTCACAAATAATGCATTGTCAATGCGATATATTTTTAAATATATTGATGTGATATTATTACGTATCTTGCGACGATCCTAGCTGCAAATTCACCGGGGTGGAATTCAGCGCGAGGATATTCTCCGAAATATACCTGATTAGACTATTGCTTTTGACAAAAAATGCATTCAGCCTTGGCTTTTATGAAGGAGGGATGACAATGAATCGGGCAGTTTTTATACCCGGGCCGATCGGCGCTGTTGAGGACCCGACGACGATCCTTCGTGCGCTTATTTTCTCTAGCGATCTGTCTTTCCTCATGGAGGCCCATGACGGGCTTTCGGCAGCGATAGCCACGCAGGCCGGCTTCAAGGGGCTTTGGGCCTCCGGACTTTCGATCTCCTCAGCGCTCGGCTATCGAGACGCAAACGAGGCGAGTTGGACTGAAGTCGTGGACGTGGTGGAGCGCATGGCCGACGCTAGCGGACTACCGATCCTCGTCGATGGCGAGTCTGGGTTTGGCAATTTCAACAACGCCCGGCTACTGGCGATGAAGCTCTTGCAGCATGGCGGCGCCGGCGTCTGCCTGGAAGACAAGGCCTTTCCGAAGAGAAACAGTTTCGTGGGAGACCACCACCCGCTGGTCGATATCGATGAGTTTTCCGGGCGCCTCAAAGCAATCAAGGACACGACGGGGGACGACCTCTTGCTGGTCGCTCGCATCGAAGCGTTGATCGCCGGTTACAGTCTGGACGAGGCGCTACGCCGCGCAGACGCCTACGCTGACGCTGGCGCCGACGCGATCCTGATCCATTCACGTAAGAGCGATGCGGACGAGATTCTGGCTTTCGCGAAAGAGTGGCAGACGCTTCCGATCGTGATTGTGCCGACGAAATACTACCGCACGCCGGTCTCGGCTTATCGAGATGCCGGCATCTCGACGGTGATCTGGGCCAACCACGCGATGCGGGCTGCAGTCGCCGGGATGCGCGCGGTGTGCGCTCGCATAGCCGCCGAGGAGAGCATTGCCGGAGTTGAGCCGGAAGTAGCCACGCTCGACGAGGTCTTCCGCCTCTTGGGTTACGATGAATTGGCAGCGGCCGAAGATCGCTATCTGCCGAAGCACTAATCACGGAGCACGCCGCTGAGAGACCCGCGGCGACTCCGATATCAATTCGAGGAAGCGCTCATGCTTGCGGAGCGGACAGCCTTGTTCAAATCGTCAGGGACGGCTGCGGCGCGCGCTGCGGCTAAGGCGGCAGCCGAGTCGGGGAAAGAGATTATCGATTTGACTGCCGGCGAGATCTGGAGCGATCTTGCCCCGACGATCCGGGTCGGTGCGATCGATGCGATCCGCAGGGGCATCAACCGTTACACCGACACCATCGGAATGATAGAGCTTCGCGAGGCGCTCGCCCAAAAGGTCTCCGGCCATACCGGCCAAGTCTGGCACGCCGATGAGGTCGCCGTAACGTGTGGCGCCAAACAGGCGCTGTTCAACGCTGCCATGGTGCTGCTCAATCCTGGTGACGAGGTCATCATTCCTGCGCCGTACTGGACGACTTTTCCGGCCCAGGTACTGATCGCTGGCGCAAATCCCGTCCATGTGGAGACGCGCGCCAATGGCTATGTACCGAGGGTCGAGGATATCGCGGCCGCAATCACCGACCGAACCCGCGCCATGGTTGTCAACACCCCGAATAATCCGACCGGCGCCGTGTATGGTACCGAAACGTTGGTTGGCATCGGGAAGCTTGCGATCGAACGCGACCTATGGATCATTTTCGATGAATGCTATGGCGATTTCATTCACGTTGACGATGCCCATTGTCCGATCGTCTCGATCCTTCCGGAAGCTCGCTCGCGCACCCTGATTGTCAACTCCTTTAGCAAGTCGCTGGCACTGACGGGCTGGAGGATCGGTTATCTCGCCGGACCAAAAGAGGTGATCAGCGCGGTGAAGGCCCTGCAATCACATACAACCTCGAACCCGAACCTGATCGCGCAGCACGCAGCGCTCGCACACCTTCTAAACAGCGATGGCAGCTATGAGAGGCACCTGCGGTCGCACCTCGCGGGAGCCCGGCAGACGGGTCTCAGCGCGCTTTCGACCCTGACGCGGATTCCCGTGCCGAAGGCGACTGGAGGCTTCTATTTCTACCTCGACGTTTCCGGTCTGCTGCGCCTGAGATTCGGCAATGATGAGCCCATGACGGCCGACGATATCGTGCACGTTCTATTGACGAGAGCGGGGGTGGCCGCGGTTTCGGGCACGACATTCGGTGACCCGGCTGGCCTTCGCCTCTCCTACGGAGTACCGCCCGAAAAACTGGCCATCGGCCTTACCCGGCTCGTCGAGGTCCTGAACGCCTGGGAATGACAAGATCATGCTACGGCGCAGGCGGAAGAGAGAAGTACAGATGACGAATGCTCCCAAGACGGCCGTCATACTCGCCGCAGGTTGCGGATCTCGCCTGCGGCCATTGACCGACCTGCGGCCGAAGCCGCTCGTCGAAGTCAACGGTACCCCCATCCTCCACAACGCGCTACGCAACCTTGAAGCTGTCGGCATCAAGGACGTCACCATCGTCGTTGGCTACCGCAAGGATGCTATCCAGTATTCCTGCGGCCACCACTTCGGTAATCTCGAAATCAACTATGTCGAGTCTCCGGTCTTCTACAAGACAGGCAGCGCATACTCCCTCTGGTTGGCGCGCCATGCCCTGCTGTGCGGCGACATCTACCTCCTGGAGGGGGACGTCTTTTTCGAGCTGGATGCACTTCGCCATCTTGAAATGCGGGAGGCAGAAAATGTCGCCGCGGTCGCACCCTTCGACCCGTCGATGGAAGGCTCTGCTGTTGTCCTGACAGAAAACGGCTACATCGCCGAAGTTCGGATGAAGCAGGCAGCCGCCAACCTGATTGACGGGTCGCCGCGGCTCTTTAAAACGATGAATCTGATCCGCTTTTCCGGCACTGATCTCCGCGAGACGATCGTCCCGCATCTCGACAATCTCATCTGCTGTGGCGCCGTAAAGTCTTATACCGAAGAGTTGCTCTCCGACCTGGTGCAGAAAAAGGACTTGCGGATCGCCGCGGCCAGATGTGACGACGTAAGGTGGTATGAGATCGATAACGAGGATGATCTGCGCATCGCGGAAGCGCTGTTCCTGACTGCCCGCAATATCGCGTGTTAGCGGCTCGGTCGAGGAGAAAGGTGATGCTTCGCTATCTCGTGAATCCCGCCAATGCGATCACGATGTTCGGCCTGTTACGCTCGTCTATTGCGCTTTGTTTAGCGTTGGACAGGCGCCTTGGTCTCCCTGTTGCCGCCGGTCGTGGGCGGTCCTCGCCGACCACCTCATCAGCCTGAAGCATCTCCCCGCCCTGCATCGCTCGCGACAATACAGGATGTGCCGAAAAATCGCTCGTCATGCATCTCCTCGTTTGAAAAGAGGGGATCAGTTCTTCAGTTCGTTAGGGGTTAGTTTTCATTTCGCCCGAAAGCATGGGCATCAGGTTGATCTGCTGACATAAGCATGACGAGCCTCCAGATATTGGCGAACCCACTCTGCCACGATGCGGGGGACCCCCCCTATCCACTCCCCGTAGGATATTGTTCCAACTCGACTAAAGGTCCGGAGTCCTAAGGGCACTCGCATGGTGCTTTGCGGAACACCGACATGTATCGCGAAGATTTATTGTCAAACGGGTGCCTCAGCCAGTTTCCGTGACGCTCAAGAAGCTCAAGTCCGCTGATCCTTGCGAGCAAGTCGAGTTCGGTTGGATAGACATATCGCATCTTAAGCGGCATCGTCCGACTTCCTGCCGGTGTAATCCAGAAGTCCAGAGAAATAAAATGCTGCTGATTGCGGTCGTGTCTGGCAAAGCGAACCATCGCACGCTGCTCATCGACATGCATGACTGTCGTTCGCTGGTCACGGCAGATGCCTTCTCCGACGAAGTCAGCGGTATATGGATAGCTCAAATCAACAACAAAGCATCCGTTCGGCTTGAGAGCCTTTGCAGTTGATTTCAAGCAACTGATCTGTTGCTCGACGGTCACCATATGCGAGAAGGTGTTACCAACACAGTACACGAGATCATATTGAGTACCCAGGTCGAACTCCGCCATGTCACCTACGTGTGCTGTGACAGACTGCCCACCTTTCTTTGCGCGAAGCGAGGCAAGCATACTTTCCGAGTTATCGAGACCGTGAACCGAAACTCCTGTCTCCGAAAGGGGCAAGGCGAAGTGGCCGTTTCCGACGCCCAACTCGAGTGCGCTTCCGTTCTTTGCAAGGGCCGCAAGAAAACTGACTGCCCGCTCGATCTCGATCGACCTGTCGAGCGCTTCTACATATTCGTCGTATACATCACTCCATATTTCGCCATAGGCGGTATAAGCATCTCTTTCTTTCACAGGGTCGTTCATGAAGTTTCCTCACTTGCTGACAAAATACGTCGAGACGACCCCTCCCGGACTTGCCCATGAGAGTTGCATCTACCGGACCTGCACTGCCTTTGCGCTCGCGAAAACAGGTCTCTTTTTTGCTTCGATAATACCAACAAAAGTCGTGCCAATTTGCTGATCCAGGCCGAAAGAAAACTTTGCGATTGCTTCCAGCTATTTAGTCACAGGCAAATCAAGATGACCTAAACACACCTGTGTCGAAACCCGGACAGACACGACAGAAGGTGTAGGATAGCGTTACTTCCTATCGCTTAACGTTGATCTTGCCGGAGAGGCGCAATTGGTGTCCTTTCTGTAATTGGCTGGCGGGGAGTATCTGGGGAAGCGATCGCCGCTTTCTGCTCTACTGAGAGTTGAATTTGCTGCATTTTTCTCTGGATCGAGGCAATGTGCCGTTGCGGGCTTCGGCATATTTACCGCCTATCCGGCTGCGGCAATGATCTTCGAGCCACGTTTCATGTTACAGCGATGGCGGTGAGGTGGATCTGATGAGGCCATGGCAAGCCGTCTCGGCATCGCATGCGTCAAAGGCTTTAGCTTCGCTTCTTGGTGCCGAAGATCTTCTCGATCCCGCCACGGATGTAGTCACCTGGAGAAGCCGCCGCAGGAACTAGTCATAGTCAACCGGCTCACGGTCCTCTCCGACCGCGACCGGTCAGCTGATAACCCGGCGCATGAAGCGAACGCGAGGATCATCTTTGTGGCGGCTTCGCACATAGTCGATCAACGTGTCTTTGCCCGCACCGCTTAGCCCGACAACAAGGATAAGTGTGCTCCACGGGGCGACCTCATTGGCCTCAGATCGCCGCCTTGAGCAGCGCTTCGCCTTTCAAGGCGAACTGGGAACGAGCAATAAAATTGCCACCGTCGTTCTCCTGGACGAACAGGGACAGGGTGTCGATGCGGTAATCCTCGGGCAGGTACGGCCGGAAGACCTTTTCCAGACGCGCTCTTGTTTGTACGCGATCCTCTTCGGCAACGCGGCCGGTCAGCGTCATATGAAACCGGAAACGATCGAGCACGTAAGGATAGCCCCACCGTACGAGATGAACGGTCTCGATCTCATCGAGCGGAGTTTGCAGCCGCCGCTGGAGTTCCGATGCAATCATCGGCGCCCGGAAACGATCGAACTCTTCTACGATCTGCGCAGCAAAATTACGCAAGGCGGGGATGGGGCTGGCGGGGACGAGCGCGAAGAAGCCACCGAGAAGATCGAGCCTGAGAGGACCTATCGGACAAGAAGACCGCGACGCGGCGAATCTCCTGATCGCCTGTTCGAGGTCGTCGACCGAAGTGCCTTCTCTCAACCGGAACG
Source organism: Sinorhizobium mexicanum (assembly GCF_013488225.1). Classification (NCBI taxonomy): domain Bacteria; kingdom Pseudomonadati; phylum Pseudomonadota; class Alphaproteobacteria; order Hyphomicrobiales; family Rhizobiaceae; genus Sinorhizobium; species Sinorhizobium mexicanum. The sequence continues at coordinate 314,601 of NZ_CP041240.1, forward strand.
GTGCCTTGAGCGTGGCGTGGAAACCATACCGTCGCGGTTCGGACGTTAGCAGGCCGTCCGCTTCCGGTCGGACGTCACCGGCTGCATCAAACTTGCCGAACGCATCGCGGCCAAGCCACCCACTCGCCGCTACGCTCAGTGGGTGTTCCCGAGCCGGTGCATAGTAAATGGCGTAGCGAGGAGTGGATGGTGCGGGCATCAGGCGCATGCCTCCGCCAGAGCAACCATCGCGGCCGATCGATTGCCGACCTCGAACAGCGTGTCCGTAACGGCTTCGCGCACTTCCTCGTCGTGAAAGATGCCGACGATGGCGGCGCCACGGGCTTTCGCCTCGTTGATCAACTCGACGACGGTCGTGCGATTGGCCGCGTCAAGCGAGGCGGTCGGTTCGTCGAGCAGCAGGACGGGGTAATCGACGATGAAGCCCCTGGCGATGTTGACGCGCTGCTGCTCGCCACCGGAGAAGGTGGCCGGCGCCAGCGACCAGAGACGCTCAGGGATTCGAAGCCGTGTCAGCAGGGTTTTGGCGAGCACCTTGGCGTTGTCGGCCGGCATACCGTTGGCGATCGCCGGCCCCGCGACGACATCGAGGGCACCGACGCGCGGGATGACGCGCAGGAATTGGCTAACATAGCCGATCGTCCGGCGACGAATTTCCACCACCTCCCAGGGCTCGGCGGCGAGCAGGTCGATGGTCTCGCCGCCATGCTCGAGAAGGATCTGGCCTTCATCCGGCTTATAGTTGGCGTAGAGCGAGCGCAGCAGGGTCGACTTGCCAGCGCCGGATGGTCCGTGCAGGCAGACGCATTCGCCGGATCTCACCGTGAGCTCGATGTTGTCGAAGACGGGCAGGACGATGCCGCCCTGCGTGTGGAGCGTGAAGCTTTTGGAAAGGCCAATGGCGTGAAGCGCGGTGTTCGTTAGCACGGATTTCATGGAACGGTTCTCCCGGTGTCTGGTCGAAGACACCGTCTTGTGGCCTGCGTTCTGTCAAAAGACCTGCCGGCCTTCTTTCCAGACTCTTCGGACAAGCGGCATGTCGTTGATCCCGGTGATGTGGCAGAGATCGGCTCGGCTGCCGATTTTGATCGCACCTCTGTCGGCAAGGCCGGCGGCCGAGGCTGGGACTGAACTGACGGTAGAGATCGCCTGTGGCAAGCTCATGCCGACCGGATCTCTCGTCAGCTGAAAAGCCGCATGCAGGAGGCTTGCCGGAACGTAATCCGAGGCGAGGATATCGAGATGTCCTGTTGTCGCCAAATCCCGGGCGCTTACGTTTCCCGAATGCGAGTTGCCGCGAACGACGTTGGGTGCGCCCATCAGGACACGAACGCCGAGCGAATGCGCCGTTTCCGCCGCAGGCCGCGTCGTCGGAAACTCGGAGATCAGCACACCGGCAGATTTCGCCTCTCGAACATGCTCGGCTGTTTCATCATCGTGGCTGGCGATCGGTAGTCGTCGAGCACGGGCAAGCGCGACGATCCGGGCCTGATTTTGAGGTCCGATCGTTCGGGACGCGTCCATCCATGCTTCGATACGGCGATCGGCATCCTCTTCCGACCAGCCGTACTGCGTGATCTGCATCTGGCGGAAACGGTCGAGTTGCCGCGACTGGCGATGACCGGGGGCGTGATCCATCACCGAGACGAGCTTCACAAGCGGATCGTCCACCAACGGCGTGAATCGGGCCAGAACGTCCTCGTCCGTCACCTCACAGCGCAGATGCAGAAGATGGTCTGCTCGAAGCACGCCATGGTCTTGGGCTTTATGGATACCATCGACGAGGATGGGCAGAATGCGAGCGCGATCGTCTTGCTTTCTGTGATCGCGGGTCATTGACCCGATACAAAGGGAATCGAAAACCGTCGTAACGCCGGCTGCGGTCATCACGGCATCATGCGTTACGACAGCGGATAGCGGATTCCAAACCACGCCGGCCCGCGGCAGAGCATGCTTCTCCAGATTGTCGGTATGAAGATCGATGAGGCCCGGGATCAGATAGCCTCCGTCGAGATCGATCGCACCCGGCACCTTGCTCCTCCCCGGAGCGATGTCATTGATGCAGCCGTCAACGACATGGACGGTTCCTTCGTAAACCTCGTCCAGAAGCACGAGCCTTGCGCCGCTCAAGGTCAGCTCGTTGTTGATGGAGCGTTTGACCGCCACACCGCACGATGAAGTGTCAGTTCCGAACATCTAAAGCACCGATGATACGAGAAGTTGGGTGTAGGCGTGATGCGGATCATCCAGGACCTGGTCTGCCAGACCGGTCTCCACAATGTTGCCCCGCCACATGACGATGATGCGGTCCGCCAATAGCCGGGCAACGGAAAGATCATGGGTGACGATCACCGCGGAAATCGCAAAATCTTGGACCAACTGTCGCAGCAGATCCAACAGCCGGGCCTGGACCGAGACATCGAGGCCGCCGGTCGGCTCATCCATGAAGACGAGGCGCGGTTTGGTGACGAGAATTCTGGCGATCTGCAGACGTTGCTGCATGCCGCCGGAAAAGGTTCTCGGGTGGTGATCGATGCGCCGCAGGTCAATCTCGACCCGGGCCAGCCAATTCTGAGCCTCTTCGCGTATGCGGCCATAGTGCCGGGCACCGATGGCCATCGGTCGCTCGCCTATGTTGCCTCCCGCGCTGACTTCCATTCTAAGGCCATCGCGCGGGTTCTGGTGCACAAGTCCCCAGTCGGTACGCATCAGCTTGCGTCGTTCTGGCTCTGACAAGGTCAGAATATCCGTGGGCCCCTTGTCATTGAGGTCGTAAACCACCGAGCCTGTGTCCGGCATCAACCCTCCCGAAAGGCAGTTGAGCATCGTCGACTTACCGGATCCGGATTCGCCAACGATGGCGATGATCTCCCCTGGAAAGAGGTCGAAGGAAATGTTCTGGCAGCCGATCGTCTTTCCATAGCCCTTCGTAAGATTTTGCACGGAAAGCAGTGGTTGCCGGCGACTGGGTTGGACCTGGATTGCAGTTCTCATCGTGGTTCCGATCCCTATTCGGTTTTCGAGTTCGGGAGCGAACCAAAGGGAGCCCGACCTTCACCCTCCGGTCCAACGTGACCTTGGTCTCGACGCGTTGCGCAGTAGTCGGTGTCAGAGCAAACGAACATTCGTTGCCCGCTGTCATTCACGACGATCTCGTCGAGGTAACTGTCACTTGCCCCACAAAGCGAGCAACAGTGCCTCCATTTCTGCACCCGGAACGGATGGTCTTCAAAGTCGAGGTTCTGCACTCGCGTGTAGGGCGGGACGGCATAGATCCGCTTTTCGCGGCCCGCGCCGTAAAGCTGGATCGCCGGACTGTTCGCGATCTTTGGATTGTCGAATTTGGGAATAGGCGACGGCGACATCAGATAGCGCCCGTGGGTCATCACCGGATAGCTGTGAGCCGTGGCAATATGGCCGAAGCGTGCAATGTCTTCGTAAAGCTGGACGCTCATTAACCCATATTCTGCATAGGCATGCATCTTCCGCGTCTCAGATTCCCTCGGCTCCAGACTGCGCAATGGTTCCGGCGACGGGACCTGGTATACGATGACTTGACCCGCTCTGAGAGGGGTTTCGGGGACGCGATGACGGGTCTGAATGATTGTGGCCGCATCGGTTTTTTCGGTCGTCTCGATTCCAGCCACGCGCTTGAAAAATCGGCGGATCGAGACCGCGTTCGTGGCGTCGTCCGCACCCTGGTCGATCACCTTGAGCGTGTCGTTGGGTCCGATGACACTGGCCGTCACTTGTATACCGCCGGTGCCCCATCCGTAGGCGAGCGGCATTTCGCGGCTGCCAAACGGAACCTGCAGGCCGGGAACGGCCATCGCTTTCAAGATGCATCGGCGGATCATCCGTTTGGACTGCTCGTCGAGATAGGCAAAGTTGTAGGCTTGGCGGCCACGCTTGGCCGCATTTTCATGCGCGTCGATCATTCCGCCGCCTCCTTCGTTGACGGGCTGCCGACCTGCTCCTCGCGCAGCTGTCGTATGAACTGCAGGTCACCCTGAAAATCAACGTAGTGAGGCAAGGTCAGATGTGAAACGAACCCAGCCGCCTCGAGATTGTCGGTATGAGAAAGAACGAACTCTTCGTCCTGTGCGGGGTATTTCACATCCTCGCCATATTCACGGGACCGCAATGAGCGATCGACGATCGCCATTCCCATCGCCTTCCGCTCACTCTTTCCAAAGGAGAGCCCGTAGCCCCGCGTGAAGCGTGCCGGCTCGTCGTCCGAGCCTGCAAACAAGTCAAGCATCTGGCATTCGGTGACGGTGATGTCTCCAATCGAAACTGGAAAGCCCAGTTCCTCGGGAACCACTTCGATCGCGACGTCTCCGACCCGGGTTTCGCCGACATAGGGATGGGCTGCGCCATAGCCACGCAGAGCGGAATAAGCCAACCCCACGACAAATCCCTCATCGCCACGGGCAAGATTTTGCAAACGCTGATCGCGACCGGCCGGCAATGCCAGGGGCTCTCGCGTCAGATCGAAAACCGACGCTTTGCCAGGCGCAGGCACTTCTGCCTCGATCAGACCTTCATCGGAGATGCTATCGAAAGCACGTGGACAATTGGCATCGAGCGGGGTCGCAGCCAGTTCCGCCCTTGTCACCTCGGCATCAGCGTTGTCGAGGAGGTCGAAATCAAGCAGTCTATGCGTGTATTCGTAGGTCGAACCGAGGACCTGTCCCCCAGGAACGTCCTTGAAGGTTGCGGAGATCCGTCGCTGGATGGCCATCCGATCCGTCTCGATCGCATTCGACACTGCGAAGCGCGGTAAGGTCGTACGAAACGCCCGGAGGAGGAAGATCGCCTCGACTGCGTCGCCCTGGGCCTGCTTTAATGCCAAGGCCGCAAGCTCTCTATCGTAGACAGAGCCCTCGCACATCACGCGGTCGACGGCGAGACCGAGTTGCTCGGCGATCTGAGAAACGGTAAGTTCGGGAACTTCAGGATCGCCGCGTCTATCCTCTGCGATCAAACGGTGCGAGTTGAGGATAGCCTGCTCGCCGCCTTTTACAGCCACATAGGCCATTTAGATCTCCACCGATATGCTGCGGGGAAGAGCAATGATTGCTTTTCCGGAGGTAAAGAGGACATCGACCCCGATCGGATAAAGCTCCTGATTGAGCTGCCACTCTTCCCAAAACCACGACGGAAGCCCTTCGATGGTGGCCGAAACCTCGTGCTGGATCCCTGGCCCTTGCCATCGAACCGAGGGACCATCCGTAAAGGAGGGCACCTGGACAACAATGGTCGTCGAAGTCTGGGGCTCCAACTCAGTTCCGAGGCGAAACCCTGCTAGGCGTGGCATCGTCGTCGAATCGGCCACGATGGCAAATGCTGCTTCGTCCGCGCCATTGGCGAACGGCGTCCCGCAGTGAAACCCAAGGTAATTACGGACGTCGCCACGATTAGATCGGGAATCGAGCCAGACCGGCGTTTCGAAGTCTGCCAATGTGAGGCAAGCGGAGACGGTCGCCGGCGCGAGCGGCCCAACTGCCGTAGCTACAGAGCCAAGCGTTTGCGGGCGGCCCACATAAGCATAGGCATCCAGAATACGGCGGAACGTGTCTTGGCTGTCGAAAACGGGATTTGTGAATCCGGGCTTGATCCCGGCAGTGTCCATACCGCTGTTCATTCCGGGCTCGTGCCTCGCGCCATTGCAAAAAAGTCGACCTTTGTGGAAGCCGCCTTGCGGCTCTTCAGCTCACGCCGTCTCGCTTGCATCGCTTCAAATTGAGCGACCAATTCGCGACTCTCGGCCGCGACCTCGTCCGCCCGCTGCAGGAGCGCATCGAAGACTGCCGCCAGTTCCGCATGGCGCTGGTCGCGTCCGAGCACGAAGGCGAACCCCGTCGTGCCCTCGGTTAGCCTCAGGGCACATCGGGTCATCGTGACCTCACCGAGGTTGAACGCACCGCCGGTACCGCCTGCGCGTCCACGCACCAGCACGAGGCCGGTTTCGGGTCGACGCAGCCATTCATATTGAGGAGCGATGGGCAGATCGTTCCACGCACGCTCAAGGTCATCACACTTGGTTCGCGCCAGAACCGCCATCCATCGCCGTCTGTTTTCAATTTGATTGCGCACTTGCATTCGCCGCTTCGATTGCAGGCCTCGGTGGGCCGGGCCTAAGATGATACCTAGATGTCTAGGTATCTGCTTTTTGCAACACTTTGATGACAAGAGCCTGGTTCAGCAGAAAAGTGTTAGTCGGAGCAACAGAAGGAAATGGCCGGCGCTGGTAGGCTGAACCCGCGAATGAAGCTCCCTTCCCGTTCGCCAGCAATCTCGTTTAGTCATCGCCTTCTATCAGGTATTCATATCTGTCGGCTCGTATGACGCCGAAGGCGTATTTGATCGGTAGTCCATCCGGAGCCACATCGACATTTGTCTCGAAGAGCACCGGGCTGGACGATGATATTCGCAACAGACGGGCCTCTTGCTGGGTGGGCCTTCGGGCGGTAATCCGCGTCCATTTTCGCTTGTATTCCGGAATGCCACAGCGCTTCAGGGCCGCAGTTGGAGAGTTCAGCCCTTCGAACGCTGTGGCGAGACCAGGAACTCGCTCGACCGGAAAATAGGCCGTACCGGTCGCCAGCGGCCAGTCGTTGATGAACGAAGTCGTCCTGACGGCGGTAACGAGCGCCGAGGGCGCGATCTTCAAATGCGTCGCAATATCCGGCTCGACAGAGATCTCGTTGATCGACAATATCTCCCGCTTGACCGACTTGTTCTGGCCAAGAAGTTTGAACGTGAATTTCGGATCGCTGTCCAAGGTGTGCGAAATGAAATCGTCGGCAACGAAGGTACCGACACCGTGTTGCACCCGCAGAGCTCCTTCAGACTCCAAGACCTTGATGGCGTTTCGCACGGTGTGGCGATTGACGCCAAATCGTTCTGCCAAGACCAGGTCGCCAGGCAGGCGACCGTTCTCGAAGGCTCCTGCACGGATATCACCGAGTATTCCGGAGCGAACCACTTCCCAACGTTTCATTAAGCACCACTTCAACTGCCGATACGACCATTGCATCCCCCAAAATGGGTGCAGGAAACCCTGTTTACCCGAAAAGCGGCCGATCGGGAAACATCTCTGTGGGTAGCCCAAGGATGGATGCGAGCGTCGGCGCAAGGCGTGTGGCTTCAGCTCCTTCCGCCACCGCACTTGGCAGACCGGCCCCGGACATAATGCAGATACGATCGTCCGCACTCATACCTGGTCGAAATCCATGGGTGGCTTTGTATTTCGGTCGACCGAACGGTTGGTCTGCCGGATGCCCGGCTGGCACTGCTTCGAAATCATGCTGCGGCGGAGCCACGAAAGTGGCAATGCGCTCGCGCAGCCCGACCGGCAAATGTGCATCGTTCCAGGGTTCCGCCCCCACGGCGGCGAGCCTTCGCGTAACTTCCGCACGATCGGCATCGTTGTCGACCAGGACGTGCAGCGTCGCACCCTCAGTGCAAAACGTTTTTCCGGGAATCACCAGCTCGGGCAGGATCGAGGTGGTGATGTTACCGTGACCGTGATCGCTGGTAACTGCAATCACGTAGTCATCGAGCCGGCCGGATCGGCGCAAGGCGTCCAAGCAAAGACCGACGAGAGAGTCGGCAAACGCAATAGAGAAATGGGCCTCTTCGCTCTCGTAACCGAACTCATGCTGGAACATGTCTGGGACATTGATTTCGGTCACGACCAGATCAGGGGGCTCTTTTGAACCGATGAGCCTTGCGGCAGCGGAGACGGTCAGTTGGTCGTCGATGAGCGTCGCGGTGACCCGAGAGACCATATCCGGCCTTGCGGACTCCTGAACGAAAGACGGTAGGGGAACCCCTGCCAAGCGACCGCGCGGATCCTTGACTCTCAGGAGGTAGGGGGCAGTGCCGTCGCTCGGAACCTTGGTGAAGCCGGGGCCGCGCATCCAACTGGGCGGAACATAGACGGAGGTATCTTCCGGGTCGATGAGAGCATGCCCGACGCAGGCCACGTCCAGGCCCGCGCGTGAAGCAAAGGTTGCAATTGTCGGCACAAGAAGATGCTCCACCTCGGCCGCGATGAATGCTCCGTCGATCAGAACGCGATTACCAAAAACCCCGTGCCTGTCTGCATCGACACCTGTGAGGATGGAAGCCCGACCCGGCATGGAGGTCGCCGGTACGGCGGAACGCATCCGGCGAACGCGATATCCGCTGTCGGCCAGAGCAGATAAATTCGGGAGCCTCTCCCGATGGTTCTCAAGATAGTCCGAGTTCACGCCGTCGATCATGATCAACAGGAGTTTACGACGCTTCATTTCAATCTCACCCCTTCAAATCGAAAGATTTTTGTTTGATGCAGGCCGTCCAGTGCCCTGGCGCAACCTGGCGCAGTGCCGGTGAAGCCGCTGCACATTCCGGGCTTGCAATCGGGCACCTGGTTCGAAAGACGCAGCCGGACGGCGGTGACACGGCACTCGGAACTTCGCCTTTCAGAACCACCCGGTTTCGTCGAAACTTTGGATGCTCGACCGGCAGAGCGGCCAGCAGCGCTTCGGTGTAGGGATGCGCAGGCCCATCCCAGAACATTGCCGAAGGGGCGATCTCCATGATCCGACCGAGATACATGACGATCACCCGATCGGCGACGTGGCTGACCACGCGCAGATCATGCGAGATAAAAAGCATCGTCAGTGACAGCTTGTCCTTCAGATCCAGGAGCAAGTTGATGATCTGCGCCTGAACCGAAACATCGAGAGCCGAAACGGGCTCATCGGCGACGATGAACTCCGGCTCGGTCGACAGTGCTCTGGCGATGGCGATCCGCTGGCGTTGACCGCCGCTGAAGCTGTGCGGGTAGCGCACGGCATGCGTCGGGGAAATTCCGACCCGTGAAAGGAGCTCTGCCACGCGCTCGAGCCGTGCTCGCGGGGTCAGATGGGCATGATGGATCGACAGCGGTTCACCGACGATTTCACCGACGGTCATGCGTGGGTTGAGGCTGCTGTAGGGATCCTGGAACACCATCTGCATATGCCGACGAAAAGAACGCGTTTCCCTTGGCGTCAAGGTCGTCAGATCGACCCCTTTGAAGCGAACCCGACCGGAACTAGGACCGGTCAACCGCAGCAAGCTGCGCCCCAATGTCGTCTTGCCTGAACCGGATTCGCCGACCAGAGCGACGATCTCGCCTGGAAATATTGAAAACGATGCTCCGTCGACGGCTTTAATGAATCTCTTGGAACGGAACGGCGATATGCTGCGGAGTGGCAGGTGCACGCGAACGTCCTCAACTTCAATCAGAGATGGGCTACTGAACGGCGGGATCGCACCCCCACTGGGTGTGCCGAAATGGGCAAAGGAGGGATTCATGCTGCAACCTCCGGCTCCGCAGCCGCGGCGATTTCACGCCAACGCGAACAACGAACGCTGTGGCCGTCAGCCATGTCGAGTTCCGGCATCTTGCGAGCGCAGTCCGCCACTGCGTGGCTGCAGCGCGGGCGGAAGGAACAGCCGGTCGCCAGATGAGCAAGTTCCGGAGGGCTGCCGGGGATGGCGGAAAGCCGCCGCGGAAATGCGCGGCCAGGCTGCAATTGCGGCCGCGCTTTCAGGAGACCGCGCGTGTAGGGCATCCATGGCGTGTCGAAGATCTGCATGACATTGCCCTCCTCGACAATCCGGCCGGCATACATCACCACGACCCGATCGGCGATTTCGGCAACGACACTGAGGTCATGCGTGATGAACAGCATGGCCATGCCGGTCTCCTGCTGTAGTTCGTGTAGAAGGGCAAGGATTTGCGATTGGACCGTGGCATCGAGGGCCGTCGTCGGCTCGTCGGCGATCAGCAATTTCGGACGACATGACAGCGCGATCGCGATCATTGCCCGCTGGCGCATACCGCCGGAAAGTTGATGCGGATAATCATCGAGGCGCCGCTCGGCATCGGCGATACCGACCCGATCGAGCAGTTCTCTGGCTTGGCGTCGAGCTTCGCGAGGAGTGCATCGTTGATGGGCCCGCAGAACCTCGGTCAATTGGTTGCCAATCGTGTAGACCGGATTGAGCGCTGACGCGGGCTCCTGAAAGATCATAGCGATGTCGTTGCCAAGAATGCCGCGCAGACGTCGCGCCGGAATTTGGAGAAGGTCCTCCCCTTGATAGAGGACCTTCCCCGCAACAATCCGGCCCAGTGACTTCGGAATGAGGTTCAGGATGGAAAACGCGGTTGCCGATTTGCCTGAGCCGGATTCTCCGACAAGGCAGACCGTACTTCCTTGCCGAACCGAGAACGAGACCCCTTCAACTGCTTTGACAGTTCGATCGTGGGCATGAAAATGGGTGCGCAAATTCTCGACGCGCAGGAGTTCGGCATCGTTCATCATAAAACCGTCCTGGTAGCTGAGCGGAACAGTGACCTTCACTTGAAGTGAATGTTGTCCGGCCGGAAATCCATCGTGTAGTCGGTGTTCGGCAGCCACTGGATGGTGGTCCGAACCCCGTAGAATTCCGGCGCACGATAGAGGTACGTACCGGGCGCTTCGTCCTCGAAGATATCGATCATCTTTTGATAGATGTCGTAGCGACGTTTGGTATCGAGCGTGGTCTCGCCTTCTTTGGCGAGTTCGACGAAGCGCTCCTGGTCTTTCCAAAAACGCTTCGCCCAGGTCATGTAAAGCGTGACCGCGGGGTCGGTCGGCACGACCCAGTCAGACGCGTTCCTCACGGTGAGGGCCGGGTCCTCCTTTTTGAGCTTCGTCCAGCCTTCGTCGACACGAACGCTGGCATTGACGCCGATCGCTTTCCACATCTGAACGACAGCTTCCGCGACTGCAACGCCATTCGTGTAGTAGACCGGGTGAGTTACGAATTGGATCGGCTCCCCCTTGTAGCTCGATTGCGAGAGCAACTGGCGCGCGCGGTCGGGATCGAAGGCCGGAGTTGGCCGATCGGGATTATAGAGTTCCGGTCCCCAGGCCTCGTATTGGGCGGAGTGCGGCAGCGTAGCCTTGCCATCCCACAGGGTGTCGACAAGCAGCTGGCGATCGACCGACAGATTGAGTGCCTGCCGCAGTTTCTTGTCGGCCATCACCGGGTTGAAGGTGTTGTAGATAAGGAAGTGATGGTTCATCAACGCGCTGCGGAGGTCGCAACAACCCAGGTTCTTTACCGCTTCCAATTGATCCGGCGGCAGGCTGTTGATGACATCGACCTCACCGTTCGCGAGCGCAGTGATCCTCGCAGAAACCTCCGGGATGGCCTTGAAGGTCAAGCTCGAGATTGTCGGCCGACCGCGAAAGTAGGAGTCGTTGGCCTTCAGTTCCATGCTCTCGTCAGGCTGGAGCTTGACGAAAGCGAACGGACCCGTCCCGACCGGCTTTTGGCCGAAGCCGCTCTCTCCCACCGACTCGAAATAGGCTTTCGGCACGATATCGCTCGAATGATAGGCAAGCAGGTGTAGCAGTATCGGGCTCGGAGCTGTCGTGGTAATCCGGACAGTCAGATCATCGACGATGTCGACGCGTTCGATCACCTTGAGGAGATTCTTGGCAAAGACGTAGTCCGACTCCGGATTCAAGATTCGATCAAAGGTGAATTTGACATCAGCACTGGTAAAGGGCTGACCGTTGTGAAACCGCACATCCGGCCGCAGCGAGAATTCCATGGTACGATCGTCGATCCGCTTCCAGCTTTGTGCTAGGCCGGGAACAAGCTCATAAGCTGTCCGATCCTTGCTTTTGGAAAAGTCCCGCGCAACGAGCGTGTCGAACATATTGTATGTCATTGGGAAGTCGACATTGCCAAGTGCCAATGCGGGATCGAAGTTTGCGCGGACCGCGTTGACGCCGACAGTGAGGGGGGGTCTTGTGTCTTCCTGCGCGACCGCGAAGGTCGGCAGTAGCATAGCGACCGCTACGAGTAGGTTTCGCATAGTGTCTCCTAAGGTTGGAGTTGTTGAGTTTTCCTGCAGGAAGCGTTTGAGAGGGGCGCGATTTAGCTGCGGCTCCGGGGATCGAACGTGTCGCGCAGCCAATCGCCGATCATCGATGCCGCCAGCGTTATTGCGACGATGACGAGACAGGGAAATACCGCCAGCCAGGGTGTGGTGATCAGGTAGTTCCTTGACTCGCCAAGCAACGAGCCGAGAGAAACATTTGGCGGCTGGATACCGACTCCAAGGAACGTGAGCGACGACTCCAGAACGACAATCTCGGCGAAGCTCAGGCTGGCCAATACGATGACGGGCGACAACGTGTTGGGAAGCACATGACGCATCGCGATATGGTAAGGGGAAGCGCCGGAGGATCGAGCCGCCTCTACGAAACTGCGTCCGCGCAGAGCTTGCACTTGGCCCCGGACAACCCGAGCATATTTATAGTAATCCGCGAACCCGACGATCAGCACCAAGACAAGCGGACTCGGGCCGATGAGGGCGACCGCAGTCAACGCCACCAATGTGACCGGCACCGAAGCCTGCGCATCGACCACAGCCATGAAGCAATGGTCGATCCATCCTCCCATGCTTCCCGAGACTAGCCCACTGAGCGTGCCAGTGATGACGCCTACGAGAACTCCGGCACCGGCGATAAGCAAGGTGGTCTGGGTTGCGAACAGAAGCCGAGAAAAAAGATCTCGGCCGAGATGATCCGTTCCAAGGAGGTATTCGGTCGTACCCCCCGCGAACGCCGGCGGCCGAAGCCGGTGTAAAAGGCTCTGACCGGCGAGATCATGCGGTGCGATCACCGGCGCGGCAGCGGCCAACAACGCTGCCAACATAAGAATGAGGCACGAGGCGATCGCCACTGTCGGCGGCCGACGCCTTCCGGTATTGGTGGCGAAGAGGCCCTCTTCGGTTTGGGAAGCGCTCACTCCCGGCGCGCTGGTCTCGATGCTCATCACGACCTCCCGCGCACCCGCGGATCGAGCAAGCCGTAACCCACGTCAACGAGAAGATTGGTCAAGATTATTGCTGCCGAAAATACGAGAATTCCGAATTGCAGCATCGCGAAATCGCGTTGCATGACCGCATCGATCACGAGGCGTCCTGCTCCAGGCCAGGCAAACACAGATTCCGTCACCACCGCGCCGGCGATCAGTCCGCCAAGTTGCAGGCCCAGAATGGTCAACACCGGGAGGATTGCATTTCTCAGCCCGTGCTTCACCACAACACGGAACGGACTCAAGCCTTTGCTGCACGCATAGCGTATGTAGTCCTGAGACAGGACCTCCAGCATGCTGCTGCGAACGAGCCTTGCAATGTTGGCGCAGGTCGCAAGAGCAAGGGTAATTGCAGGCAGGACCAGATGTTTCCACGTGCCCATGCCGCCGCTCGGCAGTAGTTTCAGGGAGAAGCTGAAGATCAGAATGGCGGCAATGCCGACAACGAAGTTCGGAATGGCTTGCCCCGCGATTGTTGCGGTCGTGAGGGAGCGATCAAAGACCGTGTTGTGATGTAGTGCGGCCCAGAGGCCGGCAGCCATGCCGATGATCATCGACAACACGAAAGCTGGAATGGTCAGGAGGAGCGTATTGGGAATGCGTTCCACGAAGAGTTCGACCACGGACCGGTTCGAAAAGAAGCTCTGCCCGAAATCGCCGCGCAGGAGTGCGGCGCCGTACCGCACATATTGCGTCGCCACATCTTCATCCAGTCCGAGCCTTGCCCTCAGCTCAACGCGTTGTTCCTCGGGCAGGTCAGGCGGAATGAGGAAGGACGTGGGATCTCCAGTCATTCGTGTCGCAAAAAACACGATGGTGAGGATCGCCCAAAGCGTGAACACGCTACGCAAGCCTCGCGAGATGAAAAACATTAACTCTCCTCCACCCAAAGCAAGAAGTCGAAACAGCTCCTACGCATGCGATCTAGATGTCTAGGTATCTCTCGAAGTAAGGCGTGCATGTTACGCTTTGATGACATTCGCGACAAAAGTGTCGGATAATCTCTCAACGTTTGTAATGTTTGCGACGAATTCACACCGAACACAGGCAGCGAGAGCGCAAGGCGGGCGCACAGATGATTTTCCGGACCCAATCGCTTACGTCGAATTGCCGCTGCACCTGATCCGATTGGGTTACGATTTTCCGCGTGCCGGACGGCTCGTTGATCGGTTCGACGAGGTGAGGCGGAATGCTTCCTTTCCTTTCGGGGCAATGCCTTTCATGCTGCGGCGCGGCCCTCGTGGACGAGGTAGCAAAGAGCGATGTTCGCCACCGATCTTCACCTTGGCCCTGATGATGCCGATGGTCCGAATGAAGAGCTTCATCTTGTCCTTTGACGAGCGAAGACGTGTTTGATGGCGGACTTCACACGCTGTCTTTCCAGCAACTCCTCGTTGGATTTCGAGCGATAGGCGCTGTCCGCCCAGCCCGTCGCCGACGGCGACAGCCAAATCCACGATCCCCATAGGATCGAGCTTCTCCCCCAACCACCGGGCCGGGGGCTTTGCGATGGGGGATCCATCACCAGTCTGGAAGAGCTCATCGAGAAGCTGGAGGTGACGCGCCGCAGAGGCTGGGCACTTTGCGACGAAGAGGCTGAAACTCGCGCCATTGCAATCACCACCCCTATCACACTGGAACCGACCAGACGGTCGGCACCAACCGATTGGTAGCGCCCTTCAACGATTCAACTTATTAGAAAAGACACATCACGATGACGGCGTTCGCGAACTCCTTTGCCCTTGCCGCGGAAACCAACCCACACCCACTCTGGTCGTTCTCGATGATTACCGCACTCCGGGGTCGAACCATCCCGGCGGCAGCGAAGGCCGGGCCGACTTAGTGCGGCGGCGCAGGCGGCGGGCCTCGCCCAGGCCGGAAAGCGCTACCAACGGCGCGCGCGAGCGGAGCCAGCTTGGTGATCCTTGATCAAGCCATGCAGTTCATGCTGGCCGACATGTCCGCAGCCCGATTGCTGATCTGGAATGCCGCCTGGCGTTGCGATGCAGGCTTGCCTTTCACCAAGGAATCATCGCACGCTAAGCCCTTCGCCGGCGACTTGTGCGCGAGGAACGTTTGGAACGCCCGCAAACATTCGGAGCTACTCCAAGGAATACCCATCGAGCGCTTCTACCGCGACGCCAAAATCCACCAGAAGTGGGACGGGACCAGCTAGACTCTACACATGATCATCGCCAGACAGACCAAAAAGGAAATGGAAGCCGGAACCCTCTTCTGAGGGTGTGGCGTATGCGCGAAAACTGGGGGAGAACAACTTGTCACACTCAAAACGCATCATAATTGTTCCAGCGCGTTTCGCCTCGACAAGATTTCCTGGCAAACCGCTTGTTGAGCTGAACGGCAAAACCGCCATTCGACACACCATTGACGTCGCGAGAAAGGTCCGCGGCATCGACGCGATTTACGTCGCAACTGATGACGTTCGGATCGCGAACGACGTAGAAAGCTACGGTTGCGCGGCAATTTTCACCAGTGCTTCGTGCCGCAATGGCACCGAGCGAGTGGCAGAGGCAGCTGGTACTCTCGGGCTTGACGGGGGAGATCTTGTGGTAAACCTTCAGGGCGATGCCCCGCTAACGCCGCCGTCATTCATTGAACACGTCTTGGAGTTCCTCAACGGCCGTCCAGAGGCCGATGCAGTTACGCCAGTGCTAAGATGTGACCGCTCAAACTATCTGCGTATCGCCGCGGATATTCGCAACAACCGCGTCGGTGCGACAACGAGTGTCTTCGACGCACGAGGGAGGGCGCTTTACTTTTCGAAAGCGCTCGTCCCTAGCGGCACTTCTGCAGAGACGCTTGCAGAACTGCCCGTATACCACCACGTCGGACTCTACGGATATCGGGTAAGCTGCCTAAAAGGCTTCGGCGAGTTGCCCATTGGACCGCTCGAGCAAGCCGAGAAACTTGAACAGTTGCGCTTTTTGGAGAACGGGCTCTGCATGTACGTGCTTCAAGAGCACGATGACGGGACCGAGTTTTGGGAACTCAATAACCCAGAAGACGTTTCCCACCTCGAAAGAACTCTCCCAAAGCCCACCGCGTAGCCAAGCTTCGGCTTTGTAAAGTCGACCTATCTTCCGAGCTGATCGCGTTTTTTGTTGGTGCGTGGCCTCCCCACCCGTTGACCATGCGTTTAGATGGAATAACGGTCGAGCCGTATCGGGCCGGAATGATGATAGTGACTGTGTGCTAGGCATGTTTCCCCTTCTCTCATATAGCAAATATCAATAGACGAGTTTGCGGAACTCCTTGACGCGATGGAGCGTGATCAGGTTTGTATATTGAGGATCTCTGCCCTCCTCGTCCCCTGACCGGCACAACACGAGAAGATCATCGCCATCGACGGCCATGCTCGCGTAGTTCCGTGCGTGACGCTCTGTCTGACCCGCTGCGACAAGTCCGGCAAAGCACCAATCGATGCAGTTTCTGGAGAAGTGCAGCTGTAGCCTATGGCGTTCATTGTTAGGCAAGTTGTAGCGCGCCCGCGGCATGTGCGTAAGCCGCACCATTGAGTCGGTTGCTTGTGAGCTCAACAGCCAGTAGAGCTGCGTTCCGTCATCATAATGCAAGAAGAATTTCAGATGACCTCCCGGAAATGGAATAAAGAGAGCCTTTTTCCCAGATGGCGTGGATTGCAATGAGGTGAACAGACGGCCGTCATCCTGCTCAACAACCTTGACCAATGCAGCATAGCCCGTTCCGCCTGTGTTAGTGCGCAAAAAGAGGTGTACTGTGCGTCCAGCCGGATCGTGCCACAGATGCGCGGGATCGTGGAATTGAACAATATTCGGTTCGAGCCAGCCCATCGGTGCACATAGGCGTCCCGATCCGAGTTCGGCCGGAGCTCGTACTAGCGTGCTATAGAACGGGACGCCAAATAGATCGAGATCGCTTGGCGAGACTATCTCGTTGAATGAAAACGACTCCGAAATAGTCCAGCTATTGGGGTCCAGGAGATCCTGGTCAATTCTTGCGCGCAACAGCCTCGGTGCCAGACCGGCTACGTTCCATCCCTTGACGGCAAGATCTCGCCGTTCGTCCAGGGCGAGATAGACGTAAGGATCGGCGTGAAGCACATTACAGGAAGACCCGTGCCATTTCATATTCGCGGTTAGCGCGACCGGCACGCTCCATGTCTCCCCTCTATCGTCAGAAGCGATGATCATGAGATCGCCAGCATGACCAAGAATATAGAGTCGTCCGGCAGCTATAAACGGCCGAGCGTGCCAGAATGGAAAAGTACAGCGCTCAGCCCAGGAAGAGCCACCATCGTCCGAGACATAGACCTTGCCCATTCCGAAGCGCATACCGCGTGCGCGAGATCCCTTCGGCCCGGGGAGATCTCTGACCCCATCACCGCCGAGATCGAAGGTAGCTATCAGCCTGCGGCTAGCGGTCACGACAATGCCCGGTGTGTAGCAATGGACATTTTGTGGCCGCTCCGAGCGATAAACGAGCTCGAAATCGTCCGCTAAGGCACGCATCAACGAAATCCTCCTGTGATCGACAGTCCGGCCGAGCAAGCTTGCAAATCGTTCCTTGAACGATGATCACCACGAGCTGTCATCACTCACGACATTCTTGCGGGATACGAGGCCCACAAGCCTTTCCTGATCCTGTCGTACTGGCGGAAGAACCGTAAGCCCCATCAAGAGAGAGGCCTGCCTAGAAATTGTGGTGAGCCCGTTTCTGCACATTCAACGGCCGGATGTTGCAACGCAAGTAGCCTCCACTGAGCCTTCATAATATGTCGCGACGCTGGCCGCCATTCGACTTGAAAAACAGAAATCGCTTCCGAAACGGTCTTCTGAGATAGAGAACGCTCGGGAATCTAGTTCCGGGCTCCAATCATCTGAATGCAGCCATCTCCGAACCAAAATCGCGCGAGCGGATGGTCGTAGTGTAGGTACAGGGGTGCAAGGAAACGTCGAAGGTTCTCGAATCCTTTCGTGTATCGTGACACTCGCCGAATATCGATAAATCCGTTTTCGGCGTACCAATTGCGAATTTGTTGCTCGGTGAAAGCGAATTCGTGATAGGTGGGGGCCTGGAAGCGGTCACGAAGCGTGACGAACAGGTCATCATCAAACAGGCTTCGAAAGAAACCATCCTCTCCTTTAAGGAATGGAGGTTCGTTCTGACTCTTAACAGCCAACAACCAGTCAAGCGCTTCTTTTGCCGTTCGGCCATCCAGATTGTCGATCGCCTGCCGGAACTGAGCGTCGGAAGCATACAGTTCACGAAGATGGTTGATGCAGCGATAGAAGATCCCGTTTCCGGTTCCGATGATGGTGATAAACAAATGCCCACCCGGCCGTGTCACCCTCGCCAGTTCGTCGAACCCTTTGCGCGGATTCGCAGTGTGGGGCAGGACACCCGCGCAGTGCACGAAGTCGAAACTTCCATCTCCGAATGGCAAGTTCAGAACGCTCCCACCGATCAATTCCGATTTCCTGCCGAATTTCGAAAGGCGTCGAGCGGCACAATCCATCCACTCCTCCCCGAGCTCAAGCGAGGTGACCTTGGCGGCACCTTTTTCGAGAAAAGCATAGGATGCATTCGCGTTCGAACCACAGCCGGCGTCCAGGACATTGAGTCCCGCGAAGCCTCCCGGATTGAACCCGAAGTATTCTTCATCGATTAGCGAGACCAATCGGGTGAAGATATGTTCGTTATTCTCCTGCTCTCGTTGATAGCGATCGAAGACTGCACGTGTTTCACTTTCGAAAGCCGTGTCCATAGGTTCTTCTCCCTCGATCCGTCAGGACCCGAATTCGTCCGTCAACAAAGCGATCAAACCGACCGCCGCGAGTGCGAGGTGGGTCAGGCGTAGCGCATTGCCGGTGCCCGGAAATTTGAAGGTTGAAAGATGCAGCACCGTCAGAAGAAACGCCGCCCCAATCAACAACGTGCCAAGGGTCTGGGCCGGCAAGTACCGTTTGGTGGCAAAAAGAAGCGCCAATACGAAGGGGTCGGTGTTCAACGGGAGACCTCTGGTGAATCCGTCAGCGTCGAGGCCGATCGTTTTTAAGTAGCTGAGACGGAAAGCCCCAGACACGACAAGGCAGATCGCGGCTGACAACGCGGCAACCGAGAACGCGTTGAAAGATAAAATCAGAACCGCTGGAAAGACGGCCAAGTTCACCAGATCTGCTAGCCCGTCGAATAAACTCCCAACCTGCGCCGTGAATGCTGATCGATTGGCGGAACTGTTGGCGACCATACCATCAGCGTGATCGGCCAAAAGAGCGCATAACGCGAAACAAATGCCAACTTCGAAGCGTCCGACCAAAGCAAAATAGATGGCTGTCACGGCGAAGGTCAGCCCGAGAGCGGTAATGGCATTCGCAGCATCAAAGAGATAACGGATCATCATCCTACTCCCCAGTAGCGGCCGCGAGAGGCCTGCCGCCATTATTCAGTGGCCGGTCAAGGCGCTAAAGCACTCTCAGCCGCGCGCGGTCTTTTTTACCGTCGATTTCGAATGGTCAGAGATCGTCGCAGCGTGCGGCCGCTACTGGAGGTCGCGTTTGCCGATCAGTGTGCAAGGAACTCCTCGGTGGACGTCACAGTTCACAACGCAAGAGCTATGCCACCTTAAAAGTGGTTTCAGTTCCGTAGGTTAGCTTTTCGCCTCCGATTCTGTCGGTTTGCGACGACGCAATTCTGTCAGGTTTCCGACAATCTCCATTGGGGCTGAGGACCGTCGAGTTCGGGGGTCCGGGTTTCGGGAGACATTGTCGCGATATCGGATGCAGAATTAGGCCCGACCAACTCGCACGAGCGGGTCGGGACTGAAGAGCCGTGCCGCCGGTTACTCCTTGAAATCGTCAAGCAGAGGTCGGAGCCCCCGAGCCGGGTGATGTTAATCCAGACAGACGCTCAGACTTTGGATTTGCCGTCCGAGCGTGCGGATGCCGATTCTCTCGATTCGGTGCGATGACCTTCAACCCTTCAACGATCCGATCGCGGCTTTCGCCAATAGCCGGACGTTTGTCAGGCCCGATGCTCGGGCAGGCACTTTACATGTCCGCCTTCATCGCCATCCGCTTCAACCCACCACTCCAGGATAAATACGATAGCCTGCGCCGCGCCGGCAAACATGCCAAAGTCGCCATCGCTGCCACTCTGCCGAAGCTCCTGGTCCTGGCCAATGCCTTCATCATAGATCAGCGCAAAATGGACCCTAAACCGCGCGGGTACCATGTGGCTCGCAAATGAACGCATTCCCGCGAATAGAATTTCTTTGGCGGAACGCACCTACGCGAAGTGCTCCCTAAGGAATATTTCCAGGTTGCACAGCATCCAAACCTGCTTCCCAAAATCATCCGAGATCGGCCGGTTGGCGCCCAGCCATGATCTCAACCGGGACCCGTCAAGATACGAGACAATGGCGGAATTGCTGTCTAGCAGCAGGCGCCGAAAGGGAGCCGAGGCCGTACCGGCTGCCCATTGACCCAACGGTACTGGAAACCCTAGCTTCCTGCGTTTCAAAATAGCTGCCGGAAGAACATGTCCGTACGCTTCACGAAGCGCGACTTTCGACGTATCGGCTCGTTCAGAGAACAGAGAGATAGGCTGGACTGCCGCGGAAAGAAAAGCTGCCGTGCTATTCCACTTCAATCTCGCTCTTGCCGGCATGTTCAGAGCAACGGACGTTAGCGCGTGGTCCACAAACGGTACTCGAGCCTCAAGCCCGACCGCCATTGTCGTGTTGTCTACCATTTCGAGCAGCGCCGGCAGGTGCGATCGGACAAAAAAATGCGAAACTCGGTCGAAAACGGTCCCGCCGCACTCGTGCCACAGTAAACCGAAATGCTCCCTAAGTGCTGCATCACCATCCAAGTCGCCCAACCATTGGGCCGTCGCCAGCTGTTCTTTGAGCGGAAGCGGAAAATAGGAGTATCGCTCGAGGAACAGGTCAAGCGCCGAGACCCCACGTTGCGGCAGCCCCAGCGAACCGCGTATGAAACGCTGGAGACGAGGCGGTAGATGGCGAATGATCTGGCTTCTCTGGTGATCAAATGGGAGCCTGAAAATCTTTCCGTAACCAGCGAAGAGTTCATCGGCTCCCTCGCCAGTCAGAACGACCTTGTGATCCTCGGCGACCGATCGCGCCAGGTGATACATGGCGACTTCGTTGTGCATTCCCATCGGATGCGAACGCAGCATCACAATTTTTTTGACGAGATCGACCGAGGGATCGGGAGGAATAGCGACAATTCGATGCGGCAAACGGAATGTCTCGGCAACCAGCGAGGCGTATGGAGCCTCATCGTAGTCCCTGCCGCGCACCGATCCCGTGAAGCAGACCACGCCAGGGGAAGCCTGCTTCGCGACCTCATAGGCTAGAATGCTCGAATCCAGCCCGCCCGATAGAAGCATCGCAACTGGGGCGTCGGCCACTAGCTGCCGCTCAACTGCCGAGCTAATAAGTGACGTCAGCTCACGTGAGTCAACTGGCGCAGGGTTGCGGTCCCATGTCCACCATCGTCGCACGGTCACGCGGCCACCACTGATGACGGCTAGGCATCCAGGTTCGAGCTTCTTTATGCCGCTGAATAGCGTCTTCTGTCCGAGGGCTGCTCGGCACGAAAGAAAGCTCGACACGCCAATAGGATCCGGGCGCCTCGGACAACTCGGCCATTGCAACAGCGCGGATGGCTGAGAGGCAAAGGCGACGCCGTCTGAAAGATCCGCAAAATAAAGTGGCTTAATGCCGACGCGATCACGAACGAGAATCGTCATCCGGTTCCTCGGGTCATACAAACCAAAGGCGAACATCCCGTCTAAACGATTCAGACCATTGAGCTCCCACTCGATGTAGGCCCTAACCAAAACCTCCGTGTCGGATTTGGTCCGAAACCGATGACCCAGCTGACATAGTTGCTTGCGCAGTTCCCGATAATTAAAGATCTCGCCGTTGTAGGTAACCGTCACACCAGTTGCCTCGTCGCTGAACGGTTGATCGGATTGAGGTCCGAGATCGATGATCGAAAGACGAGCGTGCGCAAATGCGAAGCCACGACCTATTTGCACGTTGAGCGCATCCGGACCGCGATGTGAGAGCCTGCGAATACACCCCAAGACCGAGCGCTGATCGTAGTTCTCTTGTCCGGTTGCGCCGACGATTCCAAAAATTCCACAAATGGTAGTCTCCCGCGGCTTTGTACGTTGAAGAATGCTTAGCGTGGGGACGGGGCTCCGACGCTCCGTCGCGCGATCATTTGCACATAACCGTCACCAAACCAGAATCTCGCGACAGGATGCTCATACTGGAGATACATCGGGGCAAAAAACCGCCGCAGGTTCTCGAAGCCCTTTGTGTAGCGCGAAATCCGGCGAGGTTCGACGAACCCCTCGGTCAGGAACCACTCCTGGACTTGTGTCTCCGTGAAGTCAAAGCTGTGGTAAGTTGGCGCCTGTAGCCGATCCTTTATTGTTAAAAGCAGGTCTTTATCGAAGAGGCTTCGAATGAAACTTTCTTCACCTGGGATGAGTTCCGCCTCTGTGGCGTTCTTGACGCTGAAAAGCCAATCCAACCCTGCTTCGACCGACTCGATGGACATGTCATCAATAATGCTGCGAAACTCTTGATTCTGTGCGTAAACTTCCCGCAGCCGGTTTATGCATTGATACAGCGCACCGCTACCGGTCGCCATAATAGTCAGGAATAAGCACCCGCCGGGCTTAGTGACGCGAGCCAGTTCGGCGAACCCGCGTCGCGGGTCTTCGGTATGGTGGAGAACGCCCGCACAGTGTACCAGGTCAAAAGTTCCTGTCTCGAAGGGCAAGTCCAGCACGCTACCGCCGACTAGTCTGGATCGATCTCCAAACTTTACCAATCTAGCTGTCGCGCATGGAAGCCATTCCTCCCCAAGCTCAAGCGACGTGACTCGTTTTGCTCCGTGCGACAGAAACGCATACGAGGCGTTCGCGTTCGAACCACAGCCGGCGTCGAGGATTGACATATCCCGAAACGCGCCTGCTGGAAGCCCAAAGTATTCTTCGGTGATCAATGTCGTTAGTCGGTGGAAGATGTGCTCGTCACAATCCTGCAGCCGGTGATGTGCATCAAAGACCTTGCGAGTGGCGGCTTCGAAAGCATTCATGGTCGTTACCTCCTGTTTAGTACTGGTTGCATTTTGAGCGCATCTATTTGTTCTCATTCAAAGCTGTCGCGGTATCAGACGAGGGAGAACGCTTGAATGAAAGTGACGCGCCGAGCCAGTAGGATACAACCAGACATCATTAGCGCCGTTCGCTTCACCCAAACATGAGAACGCCGATTGGAAGGCTCCAGATCAGGCTAAGATGCTGGCTAGAACATCTTCACCGATGGGTGCTTGCTCGCGCGCGCGCTCCAAGCGGAATGCGGTGAAGCGTTCTTCGCTGTGCCATCGCGCACCGCTCTGCGAACCATTCGCAGATTTGCCCTTGCCGTCCGCCATGACTAACTCATTGAAGCAAGTTGCATGCCGTATTTGCGCGCCGCTTGCGCTGCACTACCTGTCCGTAGCGTCGGCGCGGACCTGGCGCCCTTGGTCGGGTTTCCGACATTCTTGTCCAGCTTTAGGCACAAAAAGGTTTGCCGATAGAGCACACACAGGGAGTTCTCAAGCATCAAAACACCGCGAATCGAGCGGGATTCGGTTCTCACCGCGAATGGACCGATAGGCGGCTTGCTGAACCGCTGGGTAGTGGCACCGATCCTAATCGAGATATGCTCAAGTGTAGCCACACAAGCGCGCAACGTCAGTGCCGCGAGAAGAGTGTCTCCGCAGATCACCGTAACTGCACACGCCCGAACACCGCGCGGACAAAGACTTCCCCCAGGTGCAGTGCTTGGCGGCGGTACGCTCGTTGGTGCAGCAGCTCGGCTTCCGACGGAGGCTTTTCTCGATGACGAGCCGTTGACCAGTCTCCCGGGAACTCCGTGAAGTCGTAGGTCAACGCGAGGCTGCTCCGGACAAGAGCAGTGTGCTTGCTGCTTTCAATAAAATGGCATGGCACTTGCAGGACATGCATGTCGGTCGAGGGTCTGCACGCATCAGGCGCAATGGAGAGCCATGCGTCCGTTTTTCTACTAGAGGAGCAATATTGATGACTGTGAAAAAGAAGGTTCCCTTCGTCACCTTTCGCACGCGTGTTCGCGATGATTCTATCGCAGGGCCAAACCCATACCGGTGGGAAGACAAGACATCCGACGACTATTTCAAGGGCAAGCGCGTTATCCTGTTCTCGCTGCCAGGCGCCTTCACCCCGACCTGCTCCACTTATCAACTGCCCGATTTCGAGGATCTTTACACCGAGTTCCAGAAGGAGCGCATTGATGAAATCTACTGTCTCTCCGTCAACGATGCATTCGTGATGAACGCCTGGAGCAGGGCCCAGGGGCTGAAAAAGGTAAAGCTCATTCCCGACGGCTCGGGAGAATTCACACGCAAGATGGGCATGCTAGTCGCCAAGGACAATCTCGGATTCGGAATGCGCTCCTGGCGCTACGCTGCCGTAATCAATGACGGCGTCATCGAGCAGTGGTTCGAGGAGGAAGGTTTCTCCGACAACTGCGAAACCGATCCCTATGGCGTCTCTTCTCCGCAGAACATTCTTGAGAGGCTAAAGGCCCCGGCCGCCGCATGACCTAAAGGAGCCACCATATCGCAGCTACCATTACGCACCGCGCAGTGCGTCGCTCGACAGGAGTTTCGCTCTACATGGAGTCCGTTGTAAGCCTTCTTCAACGCCAGCAGCAATCGCTGGTAATGACGCCGCAACTCATCGCGTCGATACGTTTGTTGCAACTGGCGCATGCCGAACTGCATCAGTTCGTCGAGCAGGAAATAGAGAAGAACCCGTTCCTCGAGTTGGCGTCAGACGACAGTGCGACGTCTGGCGATCTATCGCCGGTTTCGGGGGGAGACCCGAACATCGGCGCGCGCGAAAACGATGGTGATGGGCCGATGAGGGCGGAGACCTCGGAACTGCTCAGGCAATGGAAATCAATCCGCGACACAGCCAATGTTGCCGCGGGGGATAGGCCTGCCCTCGAAGAGTTTGCCGCCTCAACGGAAACATTGCACGACCATGTCGCTCGTCAGGTGGCCCTTACCGCATTCACCCCGCAGGAGCGGATGATCGCTAGCCAGCTTACCGATCATCTGGAAGACACTGGGTATATTCATGTAGACCTTTTGGAGCTGGCCCGCAGGCTGAATGTCGGAGAGGCTGATGTAGAGCGGGTTCTCGGAACCTTGCAGCTCTTTGATCCACCGGGAATATTCGCACGAACTCTCAGCGAATGCCTCGAGATACAACTGCGCCAGCGAGACCGTTTCGATCCCGCGATGGCGGCGTTGGTTGCCAATCTTGAGATGCTGGCTCAACGCGATTTTCAGGCGCTGAAGCGGCAATGTCGTGTCGACGAGGACGACATTCTCGACATGTTGCATGAAATCCGTACCCTCGATCCCAAGCCTGGCAACCGATACCAATCCGGAGGTCCGGACTATATCATACCCGACGTCTGGGTCCTGCCGTCGCCCGGAGGTGGATGGCAAATCGAGCTTAATCCGGACATGCTGCCCAAAGTGCTGATCAACCAGACCTATTTTGCCGAAGTCTCTCGGCTGACGGCACACAATTCAGAAGATCAGGCATTCCTCAACGAGTGCTTCCAAAACGCAAGCTGGCTGGTTCGCAGCCTCGATCAGCGCGCCAAGACCATTCTCAAGGTAGCAACTGAAATCGTCCGCCAGCAGGATGTGTTTTTGGAACATGGCATTGCCCATCTTCGGCCTCTCAATCTTAAGACCGTCGCTGACGCGATTGACATGCACGAGTCGACTGTAAGTCGGGTGACATCGAACAAGTACATGCTCACTCCGCGCGGCGTCTTCGAACTAAAGTATTTTTTCACAGTCGCAATCGCCTCCTCCCAAGGCGGCGAGGCACACTCCGCCGAAGCTGTCCGCCATAGCATCAAGGCAATGATCACCGCAGAAACGCTCGATCATGTATTTTCAGACGAGGAGATCGCGGCCCGCCTCAGGAAAACCGGTATCGACATCGCGCGCCGGACCGTCACAAAATATCGAGAAGCGATGAACATACCCACCTCCGTGCAACGCCGCCGGGAAAAGCGGCTGGGACTCTAATGGCGATCAAGCCCTGGCGGCCTCCGACCGCCGGCGAACGCGGCTCTAGTCCAAATCGGTCCCGTTCTTGACCGGTGCAAGACGGCTTTCGCCTTCCTCCGGGCCAAAACAACTCCTGAACTCGTGGCATTCCCGGCAACTGGGCGCCGCACAAAGCGCAAAACCCTCAGCCTCGCAAAGCTTGTAGTAGAGATACTTCTTCCATTTCATGTTTCCGGTGTTGCCGGCCGCCAGGTTCGGGAAGTGCGTGGCAAGCAAGCGGCTGAGCTCGGATCGGTCGAAGAGGCCGAGGTCCTGCCACAGATGATCATTGCGCAAGGCACGCCGGGCGATGATCTTGGCGAAGCGGGCGCTCGTGGAATCGCCCGGCCGGGCATGGGTTAGCAGCAGTCCGCGCAGAAGGTCTTCCTCCATACCAATCTCGGGATCGCTCACGTCTCCCAATGAGAATGAGTGGATGAAACTGGAGGGGAAATTAC
This sequence comes from Sinorhizobium mexicanum, assembly GCF_013488225.1. Lineage (NCBI taxonomy): Bacteria > Pseudomonadati > Pseudomonadota > Alphaproteobacteria > Hyphomicrobiales > Rhizobiaceae > Sinorhizobium > Sinorhizobium mexicanum. Next base: position 341,182 of record NZ_CP041240.1, read on the forward strand.
GGGTCAGGATATCCTGTAGCTCGGCGCGTGAAAGACCGGTTGCCTCCGTCGCCGTCGCCTCGCCGGCATCGACTTCCTCGAGCGCACGCGAAAGGACACAGGCAAGTACATAATCGTCGAAATCCATCTCCACATCCATCCGCGGCCATCGGCTGGCGCCGGGCGATTGTGAGTGTCGTGCGCGGCGGGGCAGATAGGACAAGCGTACTCCACGAGTGACGCCCGGTCCCCATAAAATGCGGATCTGCCGCGGATCTGACATGGTGCTTGTCCTTCCATTCCCATCGACCGATGTCATATCGGTCGGCAGCTCCCGCCGCCTTGTCACAGGGGACCTTCAAATCTCGTGCCAGCTGCGCGGCAAAGCTCTCGGAACTGATTTTCCGAGATGTATTCAACAACTTAAATGAGCATGCAGCAGAAAATGGATCGAATACGATGTCTCGGAATCGACAAAAGTCGACAGCGCCGCGTCCTCTTGCACCGAATACGAACGTCTAGAAGAGGACTGTCGGCATCCGAACACGGACGGGGCTTCCCGAGCGCGCTTTCGATCGCGGAAACCTGGGCGCTGCTTGGTATATTCCTTGCAACTGACACTCAAGGCAGACGCAAGCGCTGTGGCTTCAGTCGAGCTGATCGCCGCGACAATCAACGTCTAGAAGGCTGGAATAGCCCATATGAGGAGCACAGCGGATGACGTGCATTGTCGGTTTAATCGACAACGGGTCAGTTCACATTGGCGGCGACAGCGCTGGTGTGGCCGGCCATTCCATTACCATCCGGGCCGATCGGAAGATCTTCCGCAAGCAGGACTTCATCTTCGGTTTTACGACCTCGTTCAGGATGGGCCAGCTGTTGGCGCATTCCTTCGAGCTGCCAAAAAGGCATGCCGATACTGATGTCTACGCCTTTATGGTGACCGACTTTGTGAACGGGCTCCGCCAATGCCTGCGAGATGGCGGCTACGCACAGCGGCACTACGAAGCCGAGCGTGGTGGCACGTTCCTCGTCGGCTATGCCGGACGGCTCTTCAAAATCGGTTGGGACTATCAGGTTGGCGAAGCCGTCGATGGCTTTGACGCCTGTGGATGCGGACAAGAAATAGCACTGGGCGCGCTTTTTGCCCGCTCCCACTCTCCGCCTCGCGAAAGGTTAGCGATAGCTCTCAATGCGGCTGAGCGTTTTTCTACCGGCGTACGCGGCCCGTTTCACTTCGAGACGCTGGACTCGGCCGAGTGAGGAGGTCGACGCGCAAGGCCGAACCTTACGGCACACAAGGTCTACGTTAATTGTCAAACACCCGCCGCACCTGACGGCCCCTTCGCGCATGTCCGCACCGACATGGACGGGAGTGACCCGCACCCGTAGACCGAGGCGTTCTTCCGCCCGCCTCAACAAGACAATGAAATGTTGGCTGGCGCCAAAGGAAATGTCCACAGCAGACTCTTGCCCCTGCATGCCGCCGTTCCGCCGGCGCTGGGAGAGCAGCAGGCGGGAAACAAAAACCATATCCGAGCATGCAAGCGAGCGCGGCGCACGCACAGCAGCATTTCAGGCGATCTCGCTGAAAGGCGATCATGATCTCACGCCGGGTGGATCGACAAAGGTATTCGCACGTCAGCCTGTCGCAAGCGCTCGCGTGACAACATTGTCACGAGGTCGGTCAGCAACCTTCAGCGTCCGACCAATGATGACCTGACAGCGCTGCGCAACGCCAGGGCGAGGCGAGGACCAGGATGTTTAGGCAAACCACACGACGGTACGGGCTTCAAAGCGAATTGGCCGGCCTCCGCACCCCCCTATTGTCCCATGTTCGACGATGTCGGACACGGGACACAAGCGCGTTAGAGCATGATGTTGTTTATACATGTTTTTCTCCTTGGCACGGTGGTTGCTCGGCTACCCCGCTAAAGCCCTTCGGAATGAGGAGAAACCATCGCATGATCACGCTCACTGAGAATGCCGTCGCAGGCATGAAAGCTGCGCTTTCGCGAGCCCCCGAGCCGGCGGAAGGTTTTCGCATCATGGTCCAGGCAGGCGGCTGCGCGGGCTTCAAATACATGATGGGAATGGAAAGCTTGGCGCGTGAGGGCGACGTGGTCATCGAGACAGATGGGGTTACGGTGTTCGTGGACGCAGGTTCGCAACCCCAAATAGCCGGTATGACCGTCGACTTCGTCACCGGGGTCGAATCCTCCGGGTTTGTCTTCGACAATCCAAACGCGCGACAGAAGTGCTCCTGCGGCAAGTCCTTCGGCTGATCACCTGACATAGTGAGCGAACCTATGTGGGACTACTGGGAAATGGTCGGGGAATTCTTTTTAAACGCTATGAATGCCGGCGTTCTCAAGGCCCCTGCGGTCGGCGCCATCTCCTGCAGCCAAACGATTGAACTGATGACCAGAGTCGATCCTGTTGCCGAAGCCGTCACTGCCGCGAAATCCCAGTCTTTGCGCTGCAGCTCTGCGATCCCCTCTTCGTCAGGGATTGCCGAACTCATCATCGGAACGACTACCGACGGAGCCCACCGCCTCATCCATCGGGTGAAAGCGGGGTTCATCGACGGCCAGCCGCCGGACAGAACGCACCGTTCGGCTGTGAATTTTACCAGGAGCGCCGATTTCCGCGGCAGGGGATGCTCCTGGGAGCACGAGCCAAGCGCCCTCGTCTGCAAAGGCTTTGGTGTCGATGAAGGCGTGATCAGAAGGGCATCCGTATCAACCGGCTCACTGCCAGCGAGCAGGCTATTTGCGACACGAAGCCTGTTGGCCGCCGGGGCGCCTGCTCCAAAGCAGTGGAGGAAATGCCTGTCGGCGGCCATGCAGCAATGTTCACGAAAGGCGCCACGACGTGAGAGGAGGCCCGTACGCAAAACAAAGACCGCCGTCGATACGGCAAGTTCGACTTGTCGGAACGCTGTCAAGAGCATGCGTTCACCTGAGGGCTGCGTGGGCTGCAACCTTGTCAACGTCGGCCACGATCAAGCTCCCTCACCCCGCCGCGCGCCTCGATCCCGTGTCTGCAGGCCTCTCTCATCATCGACCGCAGGCGCAACCAGGGCGGCCGAGCACACGAATGTTCACGTCAGGCTCCGCCCGCCGAGAATGCAACCATGAGATCTATCTATCTCGACAACAACGCAACGACACGGGTCGATCCTGAAGTGGTTGAAGCCATGCTGCCATTCTTCACGGATCAATTCGGAAATCCTTCTTCGACGCACGCTTTCGGCTCCTCCGTCGGCGTGGCGGTGAGAAAGGCGCGCCAGCAGTTGCAAGCGCTGATCGGCGCGGAGTTCGATTATGAGATCGCGTTCACCTCGGGCGGGACGGAAAGCGACACTACGGCGATCCTTTCGGCGCTCGAGGTGATGCCTGAGCGCAGAGAGATCGTGACTTCCGCAGTCGAGCATCCGGCCGTGCTGACACTCTGCGCGCACCTTGAGATGAGCCGCGGCGTCAAGGTGCACCGCATTCCGGTGGATCAACACGGTCGTCTCGACCTCGATGCCTACAAGGCCGCCCTCACCGCGCATGTAGCAATCGTTTCGCTCATGTGGGCGAATAATGAGACCGGTACAATCTTTCCCGTGGTTCAGCTCGCCGCGCAGGCCAAGCTGGTCGGTGCCCTTTTTCATACAGACGCGGTCCAGGCGGTCGGGAAGATTCCAATAGATCTTAAATCGACTGCAATCGACATGCTTTCGCTCTCCAGCCATAAGCTGCACGGTCCAAAAGGGATCGGCGCGCTCTATGTAAAACGCGGCGTACGCTTCCGCTCGCTGATCAAGGGGGGGCATCAGGAGCGCGGCAGGCGCGCGGGTACCGAGAATACGCCCGGCATAGTCGGACTCGGCAAAGCGGCCGAACTTGCCACAAAATTCATGGACGACGAGAACACACGGGTAAAAGCGCTCCGAGACCGTCTGGAGAAGGGCGTTCTCCAGCGTGTTCCAGACACCTTCGTTACCGGCGATCCGCTGGAGCGGTTACCGAACACCGCGAACATCGCCTTTGAACATGCCGAAGGCGGTGGCATGCTGCGTCTGCTCAATCACCATGGCATCGCATGCTCCTCCGGCTCGGCCTGCAGCTCCGGCTCGCTGGAATCGAGCCATGTCCTGCGAGCGATGAGTATTCCTCAAACTGCGGCACAAGGGACAGTGCGGTTCTCCTTCTCACGCGACAATGGCGAGGAGGATGTCGACCGGGTGCTCGAAGTCATGCCCGGAATCGTGGAGGAGATGCGTGACACTCCCCGCCCTAAAGCACGTGCCGAAGACCACAATCCGGATAAGGGAGAGTAGAAGATGCGGCCGCCGCTCATGAAGCCTTCACTCTTTCGACCCTGCGATGGCGAGCACGCACCTGGTGTCGCCTTCGCTAAGGCAGAAAAGTTGGGCCTTGCCGGATCTCTCGCTGCAGTGGGCATCCCGGCTGCCGACGTGATCGCTCGCCAGCCAACCGCATCACCTCCCTCGAAGCGCGCACTTTACGGCTGGAGCCTCAGATGCGGGAACACTTGAGACCACCGGTTGGGAGAATGGGAATGAGCAGGTGTTTTGATGAGAGTCATCATATTGATGTCAAAGATATCCTCGCGCGGCTAAAGGGTCTGTCGGCTGCAGAGGAGTTCTTCGCAGTGCTTGGCGTCTCCTATGACCCGAAAGTGCTCAACGTGTCACGTCTCCATATCATGAAGCGTGTGGGCCAATATCTCGGAGAAGAAGATTTCTCCGGTCTGCCCGACCAGGTGATCGCGGCTCGGGCCCGCGCCATGCTGGAACGGGCCTACGAGGATTTCGCGACTGCCTCCCCGCTCGCGCACCGGGTCTTCAAGGTGCTCAAGGACCACGACCCGGACAATCCCGCTCCACCGGGCCGCACCTTCGTGCCATTCGACTCCGTTCTGAAGCCGATCGAGAAGAAATGAGCCCGTCGCGGTTGCGACACGTCGATGTCGCGAACCCGACAACTTCGGCTGAGACGCCGCACCCTCTGAACTGGAACGTCCCCGCTTTTCAAAAGGATAGGGGAGGCGCGGAGCGTTTGGCACAAATGATGCTTGCAAGGAAATGACGTGCCAAGCCCGCCATCCAAACAGGAGGGAGCAAGAACCCGCCATGCACATCGTAATCTGTATCAAGCAGGTGCCGGACTCCGCACAGATACGAGTCCATCCGGTGACGAACACAATCATGCGTCAGGGTGTGCCAACCATTATCAATCCCTATGACCTGTTCGCCCTGGAGGAGGCACTCAAACTGCGCGACGCCCATGGCGGCGAGGTCACCGTGCTCACCATGGGGCCGCCCATGGCAGAGGACGCTTTGCGCAAGGCGCTCACTTACGGCGCCGACCGCGCGGTACTTTTGACCGACCGATATTTCGCCGGCTCCGACACTCTGGCGACCTCATTCGCTCTTTCTCAAGCTATCGCGAAGATCGGCGAGACCTTCGGTACGCCTGATATCGTCTTCACCGGCAAGCAGACGATCGACGGCGACACCGCTCAAGTCGGTCCCGGCATCGCCAAGCGCCTCGACCTCATGCAGCTCACCTACGTCGCGAAGATCGCCTCCATTGATCTAAACACGCGCGAGATCACAGTAGAGCGCCGCTCGGAAGGCGGCACGCAAACGCTGATGAGCAAGCTCCCTTGCCTCATCACAATGCTGGAAGGCACCAATGAGATCCGCCGCGGCTCGCTCGACGACGCGCTACGCGCCGCTCGCAGCCGGATCGTGAAGTGGAGCGCGGCCGACGCAGGTATTGAGGACCTCACCAAATGCGGCCTGCGCGGATCTCCAACCGTCGTCAAGCGCGTCTTTGCCCCTGCTGCGCGGGCCGAAAAGGCGGAGCAAATCGACACCACCGAAAAGACGCCGCGCGATCTTGCCGATGCGTTGATCGCCGGGATCTTCTCGCGCCAGCCGGCGCTGGAAGACGAACTCGCCTTCGATGGCGACGCGTGAAGGCAAGGAGCAACGATGTTGAACACGAAGCAAGGCACCCCTCCTCCAGCCGCTGGCCGTGCCGGCATGAAGAAGGAACTGCCCGAGCATTTCAAGGACTACCGGCACGTTTGGGTCTTCATCGAGCTGGAGCGGGGCCAGGTCCATCCCGTCTCCTTCGAGCTGCTCGGCGAAGGCCGCAAGCTTGCTGACAAGCTGGGGGTCGAGCTTGCCGGCGTCGTTCTCGGACCGGCGGGAGAGGCCACCCTTTATGCCGTTGCCGAGGCCTTTGCTTACGGCGCCGATCTTGCCTACCTGGTCGAGGCGCCGCTCCTCGAAGACTACCGCAACGAGCCTTTCACCAAAGCAATCACGGACCTGGTCACGACATACAAACCGGAGATTCTGCTTCTCGGTGCGACCACGCTCGGCCGCGATCTTGCCGGTTCCGTTGCAACGACGTTGTTGACGGGGCTGACGGCCGACTGCACCGAGCTTGATGTGGATGCGGACGGCTCGCTCGCCGCGACCCGGCCGACCTTCGGCGGCTCTCTGCTATGCACAATCTACACCCTCAACTGCCGTCCGCAGATGGCAACAGTGCGGCCGAGGGTCATGGCCATGCCGCAGCGCGTGAACAAGCCGATCGGGCGTGTCATTCAGCATGAGGTCCCGATGGTAGAGGAAGAGATCGTTACCAAGGCCCTCGGCTTCCTGTCCGATGGCCAGTCGTCGAACGCCAATCTCGCCTATGCCGACGTCGTGGTTGCCGGAGGCCTTGGTCTCGGCGCGGCGGAGAACCTGAAGCTTGTAAAGAATCTCGCGCGGGCGATTGGGGCCGAGTATGGCTGTTCGCGCCCGCTGGTCCAGAAGGGCTGGATGCCGGCTGATCGGCAGATCGGCCAAACCGGCAAGACCATCCGGCCGAAGCTCTACATCGCGGCCGGGATCTCGGGCGCCATCCAGCACCGGGTTGGCGTCGGGGGAGCTGATCTCATAGTGGCGATCAACACCGACCGAAACGCGCCGATTTTCGATTTCGCTCACCTCGGCGTGGTGACCGATGCGATCCGCTTCCTGCCGTCTTTGACGGAAGTCTTCACCCATAGGCTGTCGCCGCACAGTCGCGATAAGCTTGCGAACTGAGGGGCATGACCATGACAGAAGAAAAGTTCGACGCCATAGTTATCGGGGCAGGTATGGCCGGCAACGCAGCCGCTTACACCATGGCGAGCCGCGGTTTGAAGGTGCTGCAGCTGGAGCGCGGCGAGTATCCGGGCTCCAAGAATGTCCAGGGCGCCATCATGTACTCAAATATGCTGGAGAAAATCATCCCGGACTTTCGGGACGATGCGCCTCTCGAGCGGCATCTGGTCGAGCAGCGCTTCTGGATGATGGACGACACATCCCACGTCGGGATGCAATACCGCTCGGATGACTTCAATGAGTCGAGGCCAAACCGCTATACGGTCATTCGCGCCCAGTTCGACAAGTGGTTTTCGCGCAAGGTGCGCGAGGCGGGAGCCACGGTTCTGTGCGAAACGACGGTGACCGAACTCGCCCGCGATGCAGATGGAAACGTGATCGGCGTTCACACCGACCGCATCGGCGACGTGATCCTGGCGGACGTGGTCGTTCTCGCAGAAGGGGTCAATGGGCTGCTCGGCACGCGGGCTGGCTTGCGTGAGACGCCGAAACCCGAAACCGTGGCGCTCGCAGTCAAGGAAATGCATTTCCTGCCCGAAGAGGTGATCGACCAGCGGTTCGGCCTCAAGGCCAACGAAGGCTGTGTGATCGAGGCCGCCGGTACGATCTCCCGTAGCATGGCCGGGCTCGCCTTCCTCTACACCAACAAAGAGTCGATCTCGATCGGCATCGGCTGTCTCGTCTCGGATTTCGCCGCGACAATGGAGAGCCCTTACGACCTGCTCGAAAACTTCAAGAACCATCCGTCGGTCCGGCCGCTGATCGCAGACTCGGAGGTCAAGGAATATGCCGCTCATCTCATTCCGGAAGGTGGTTACAAGGCAATCCCGCAACTCTTCGGCAATGGCTGGGTCGTCGCAGGCGACGCCGCGCAGCTCAACAACGCCGTGCACCGGGAGGGATCCAACCTCGCCATGACGTCCGGGCGCCTCGCCGGTGAGGCCATCTTGCAGGTCAAGAAACGCGGGGATCCAATGGTCAAGGAGAACCTCGCCCTCTACAAGTCGAAGCTGGACAAGTCGTTCGTCATAAAAGATTTGCGGAAATACAAGGACATGCCCGCCCTGCTCCACACCAACTCCCGCAATTTCTTCACGACATATCCGCAATTGCTGTCGCAGGCTGCACAGAACTTCATGCGTGTCGACAGCACCCCGAAGCTCGACAAGGAACGGGCGACTACGGCGGCCTTCGTCAAGGAGCGCTCGCGCTGGGGGCTCGTTAGTGACGCAGTCCGCTTGGCATTCGCCTGGCGCTGAAGGAGAGATGAGATGACGATCGCAGTCACCAACTTGCGCGTAGAGGAAAAGCTTTACCAAAATCGCTATGTGGTCGATTCAGGACGCCCGCACATTAAAGTACGACCACACCAGTCGCCGAGCGCGAAGCTGTACGCCCTCACAAGCGTCTGCCCGGCCAAATGCTATGAGTTGAATGACAACGGCCAAGTGGAGATCACCGCCGACGGGTGCATGGAGTGCGGCACATGCCGAGTCCTTTGCGAGGCAAGTGGTGAGATCGAGTGGAATTACCCGCGAGGCGGCTTCGGTGTCCTCTTCAAGTTCGGATGACTAGCTCGCAGGCCCTCCCGCGAGTGTCGCAAGCAGCATTGGATTTTTCAGGTTGTCGAAAATGTGCACAATAGGGCTTTGGAATCATATGCTTCCAGAGTTCAGAAGAAAAAAGGCGCTTGGAGGAGCACCTGACAACCCCTGAGGAGTTCACATGCTGCACGATCGGTTCGACGAAGGAAGGCGGTCTGATTCATCCATTAAAACCAAGACGGATATCTCCGTCAGCGGAATTTACCAGATATCGAAAGTCCTCACCGCCCCCACCCGGCTGGAGATCACGCTCACCAATGTCGTGAACATCCTCTCCTCGATGCTCGAACTGCGTCACGGAGCAATCGTCGTCCTGGACGAAGAAAACGAGCCAGAAATTGTCGCGACTGCCGGCGTCACGCCCTCACCTCAATCCGGCCGTGGCCGAGTTATACCGCAGGCCGCGATAGACGAGATCGTGGCTACGGGGGCGCCGGTCGTCATACAGGATGCTAGCAAATCGGAGCTCTTCCGGGCGCAACTTCAGACGGCTTCGAACGGCGGCACCATCTCTGGTCGCTTTATTGGGGTCCCGGTAAGGGCCGAGCGCAGGATCCTTGGAACGCTATCGGTCGTCCGCGCCAGGGGCGACGCCACTAGCTTGCCCTATGACGAAGACGTACGCTTTCTCACAATGGTCGCCAACCTTGTCGGCCAGACAATCTGGCTCCATCGCACTTTTGGCATGGACGGTCAGCAGCTTATGGAGGAGCAACGCAGACACGACAAATCCCCAGACGACGAGAGGAACGACACCGGCGGGCGTCTGCCTGCCAAAATCGACTGGATCGTCGGGGAGAGTCCCGCTGTCAAGCAGGTGCTCGCAACCGTCTCGGCCGTGGCGCCGACGAATACCACCGTACTTCTGCGGGGCGAAAGCGGCACCGGCAAGGAATTCTTCGCACAGGCCATCCATGAGCTTTCACCTCGGAAGAAGAAACCTTTCGTAAGACTGAACTGCGCCGCACTGCCTGAAGGCGTTCTGGAATCAGAGCTGTTTGGGCATGAAAAGGGCGCCTTCACGGGGGCTATCTCGCAACGCGCGGGCCGTTTCGAACTGGCAAATGGCGGAACCCTATTGCTTGATGAGATCGGCGAGATCTCGCCTGCATTTCAGGCCAAGCTGTTGCGCGTCTTGCAGGAAGGTGAACTGGAGCGGGTTGGCGGCACCAGAACGCTAAGGGTCGACGTGCGGCTCATATGCGCCACCAACAGGGACCTCGAGACAGCCGTCGCCAATGGAGAGTTCAGGGCTGATCTTTATTACCGCATCAATGTGGTGCCAATTGTCTTGCCGCCGCTCAGAGAGCGACCCGGCGATATTTCGCGCCTTGCAAAGGCTTTCCTCAAACGATTCAACAAGGAGAACGGCCGCGAACTCGCCTTCGCGCCGTCGGCGATTGACCTGGTCTCGCGATGCCGATTCCCCGGGAACGTCCGTGAGCTTGAAAACTGCGTGCGAAGAACGGCAACACTCGCACAATCCAAGACGATCGTTCAGTCGGATTTCGCCTGCCAGAACAGCCAGTGCCTCTCTTCGCTACTGTGGAAGGGAGCCGACGGTTCAAACGGCGGCAATGCCACCGATGACCTCGCCAGGGGAATGCCGGCTGGATCGCCGCTCACAGTCAGGCGTGTCTGCGGCTCAGAGAGCGAGGCGTCCTCTAACGCCTGTGACCCGAACGATCCTGCTTGCCCCGCAATGGGTGCACGTCTGACCGAGCGCGAACGGCTGATCGACGCGATGGAGAAGTCCGGCTGGGTTCAGGCCAAGGCGGCTCGCGTCCTTGGCCTCACCCCGCGTCAGGTCGGTTATGCTCTACGCCGGCATCAAATCGAGATAAAGAAGTTCTAAGCCTGCTGGTGACGTCGATCGTCAGGCCAAACTTGCCCCGCCTCCCCTCGTGTGCTTGAGGCGCGCTGCCTTTTAAACCCTTGTCTGCCCACAGTCGGAAACCTTACAAAACCTTGTCGGCGAGAAAATGAATGGAATCGGACAAAAAAAGCTAACCGATTGAAGGGAATAGCGCTTCTCGTTGGCATGGCTCTTGCGTTTTGTAACGCGACGTTATGCAGCAACGGAGCCTTCAATGTCCTCACCGATGATTTCGCTTAAAAGCCTGACCAGCACGACAACAATGAATCAGCTGCTGGCGACCGCGAAGTCCGGTGCTTGCGCATCCTCATCCTGCGGTTCGCCCGCAAAGCCGGAGGACGTGGACTCTGCTACCTGGGAGAAGATCAAGGACCATCCCTGCTATTCAGAAGAAGCGCACCACTATTTCGCACGCATGCACGTCGCGGTCGCCCCAGCCTGCAATATCCAGTGTAACTACTGCAATCGTAAATATGACTGCGCCAATGAAAGCCGGCCCGGGGTCGTCTCGGAAAGGCTGACGCCGGACCAAGCGCTGCGAAAGGTCATTGCGGTCGCCAATGAAGTCCCGCAGCTTTCCGTGCTCGGCATCGCCGGACCGGGCGATGGCTGTTATGACTGGAAGAAGACAAAGGCGACATTTGAACGCGTCGCGAGCGAAATCCCCGACATCAAGCTGTGCCTTTCGACCAACGGTCTGGCGCTGCCCGACCATGTCGACGAGCTTGCGGACATGAACGTTGATCACGTGACGATCACCATCAACATGGTCGATCCGGAAATCGGTGCGAAAATATATCCCTGGATTTTTCATGACCACCGCCGCTTTACCGGACTTGAAGCCGCCAAGATCCTGCACGAGCGGCAGATGTTGGGTCTGGAAATGCTCACCGCGCGCGGCATCCTCACCAAGATCAATTCGGTGATGATCCCCGGGGTAAACGACGAGCACCTGGTCGAGGTGAACAAATGGGTCAAGGAACGCGGCGCGTTCCTGCACAACGTGATGCCACTGATTTCCGACCCGGTGCATGGAACCTATTACGGCCTGACCGGGCAGCGCGGCCCGCGGGCGGTCGAACTGAAGACGCTTCAAGATCGCCTCGATGGCGGCGCCAGGTTGATGCGTCATTGCCGGCAGTGCCGGGCCGATGCGGTCGGCCTGCTGGGCGAGGATCGTGGCCAGGAATTCACCCTGGACCGGATTCCCGGCGAGGTGCGCTACGACGCCAGCAAGCGCGAGACCTATCGGGAGGTGGTCGCGCGCGAGCGAGGTGATCACGTGACGGCCAAGAGCGAGGCGATCGGGATGGTCAAGGCGGCAGGCTCCAGCGGATTACTCCTCGTTGCCGTAGCCACCAAAGGCGGCGGCCGTATCAACGAACATTTCGGCCATGCGAAGGAATTCCAGGTTTATGAAGCCTCGGCCATCGGGATCAACCTCGTCGGGCATCGCAAGGTCGAGCAGTATTGCCGCGGCGGCTGGGGCGAGGAGTCCACCCTCGATGACGTCATCGCTGCGCTCGAAGGTATAGATATCCTGTTGTGCGCCAAAATCGGAGATTGCCCTAAGGATCAGCTCACGGAGGCTGGAGTCCGTGTAACGGACGACTATGGCTATGACTACATTGAGACGGCCGTCAGCGCGCTTTACGCCGCCGAATTTGGGCTCGAACCACTGGCGGCCACGGCCTGACCCCCCCGTCATTCCATCAAAACCAGGAGCTGAAAATGGCCTTCCGGATCATCGCATCCCAATGCACCCAATGCGGTGCCTGTGAGTTCGAATGTCCCTCCGGCGCGATCAAGTTCAAGGGAGAGGCCTACGTGATCGATCCGGAAAAGTGCACCGAATGCAAGGGAGAATTCGAATTGCAGCAATGTGCCTCCGTATGTCCAGTGCCAAAGACCTGCATTCCTGCCTGATCTCCAGGCGATTTACCGACCAGTCACGGTGTCCTCCGGAGGACCGTCGGGTTCCTTTTGACTTCATACGGCCGAGGAATGGAGGAAAGGCCATGGGCCTTCAACGCGAACAGGAAGTGGAAATCCGCAAGCCGCCCCGATTCACACCCGGTGAGCGGGTCCGTGCTACACGCCACATCAAGAATGACGGCACCTATCCCGGCAAAAATATCGGCGAAAACCTGGTGCGGAAGGGCGACGAGGGTTATGTGCGCGACATCGGTACCTTTCTCCAGCAGTTCTACGTCTATGCCGTCGAGTGGGTCGATCGCGGCACCGTTGTCGGCATGCGCGCGCGTGAACTGACGAGCCTCCAGAAAACTGTCACTGTCCTCAACGAAGGGATAGCCAAATGAAGATAATGATCCGCAGAACCAGCGCCGGCTTGTCGGCCTATGTTCCGAAGAAGGATCTCGAAGAGCCAATTATCAAGGTCGAGAAGGAAGATCTATGGGGTGGAGCTGTAACGCTCAAGAACGGCTGGCGCATCGCCCTGCCCGACCTGCCCCGGGATACGCCTCTTCCGATCACCGTCGAGGCCAAGAGGATTTTCGACAAGGACTGATGCTGCGGATAGCAGTCAAGCGGCGAGAGAAAACACATGAACACGATCCTGACCTCGGACCGTCTCGTGATTTTTCGAAACTTTGATGCCGAAAGGCGACTTGACCTGTTGAAGGAAGTGCTCGCCACCGATGGGATCGTTCCCTATCTCGGTCCGGGTCTCCTGCGGCTCAGCTCCGCGCAACCGACTATACCGCACACACCGGAGGCAGTCGCCGCGGCACTTAACTTGCGTGCCACAGCTCCTTCCAGGATACGCACCAACATGTGGTCGGTCGCGCAATTCATAGAACAGCGCCGGCATCGCCGTACGCTTCAAGCCTGGATGGCCGAGATCTTCGCAGCACCAGTGTCGCCGACCATGCTCCACGCCTGGTTCGCAACCCTACCGCTCTCCCTCATCATCGATAGCTGGTACGATGGGACGATGCGCGCGGCCCTTGCAGAGACCGGTCGAACGGACGTGGTTGAGATACAAGGCATCACGCGGGCGAACGAATTCGGCGACATTTGGACAAAATCCTACGATCTTTCAGGGACGGAACTCGAACTCGGACGAGCGGCAAGGACGGTTCTCTATACGCCTCACGGCAGCGTTAGGCCGGCCGCAAACTTCCTCGTCTCAGATTCCGACTATGTCGAAGTTCTGACAGAAATCGATATCCAGACGCCAATCCCTGAGGTGGTGCAGGACCGGCGCACCAACCGGGGTCTGTTTTTCGTCGGCTGCCGCTTCGACGACCAGATGCTGCGCACCTACGCCCGACAGATCATGAAGCGCTCCCACGGCCCACGAATTGCGGTGATCGATGCGGCAACGCTGACCAAAAACGAACGCCGTTTCCTTGCAGCAAACGCGATCACGCTGATCGACATGCCGATCGCCGAAGCCGTGGCTCGGCTTGCCGGATGAGGCAGGGCAGCAGATGGGGGCAAGGATCGTTCAGCCTCGGTCGATCCGGCTACCTGTTGCCAATCGGAAAATCTGTTGAGAGTCGGGCAGTCCCGCGCATCGGGCGACGTCGCAGGCGCACTTGCAGCAAGCATCCATGTCTACGACAGGCTGTTGATGCAAAGGCTGGTCTAGGTGCGAGACCCGCGTAAGTTCAGGAACGCCTGGGACGTCCCTTGGCCCGTCGTGGAGAAATTATGCGGGACGCCTCCTGAAATAACACCTCGCGCATCCAGAGGCTTGCCTGATCGCTATTATGAAGGGCAGGCCATTGGACGGCTTGGGTGAACGTGGGGAGTGGCAGCGGAAGTTCGACGATCCGCAGGGGTATTGTTTTTGCGAAATACTTCACCAGCCGTAAGGGCATGGTCGCTATACGGTCGGTGCCTGATAGCATGGATGGAATCATGCTGAATCCCTGTACGACGACCTCAATATGTCTCTTGAAGCCGTGCTCGAGCAGATACCATTCCTCGATCGAAGGCGTTCGGGTATTCCCGAATTTGACCGCCACGTGCCCCATCGACATGTATTCCTCGAGTGTAAGTCGCTCTGATAACTGCTTGTTCGAGCGGCAGCCTACACACACGAGTGTCTCGTCGAACAGTCTTGCTCTCGGATGCGTGCGCGACATGAACAATTCCGGAAAAATCAAAAAATCGGCGTCACCGCGCCGGAGGCTGTCATCGTAGTTGTCCGCAAGAGGCAGTAATTCGAAGCTGACGGCGGGAGCCTCCCGCGCAGCGCGCTCCACCACCTTTTCGAAAAAGACGAGTGCGGCGTAATCCGAAAGGATGATCCTGAAGCGGCGATCCGATTGAGCCGGGCAAAACGGATCCCAGGAAATGATGGAGATTTGAATGTGTAGCAGCGCCTCGCGGACTGCGGGCGCGAGCCGTTCCGCGCGCGGGGTTGGAACTAATTCGCGGCCTATCATGGTAAAGAGGTCGTCGTGGAAATAGGTGCGCAACCTGGCGACGGCCGCGCTCATGGCCGGCTGGCTCAGGTTGATGCTGCGTGCCGCCGCCGTGAGGTTACGCTCGGCCATCAGGGCATCGAGCGCGACGAGGAGATTTAGATCAAGGCCCTTGAACCGCATGTCTTCATCTATCCATGGGGAGGTGGCGAGGAAGGGTGACAAGGCTTGTGCAGTACGAGCCCCGAGACATCGGGCAGAGGCTTATCTTCATCGCAGCATACCTGCTTCAGACAAGGACTCCGCTTTAAGCAAGAGTAATAGAGGGTCATGAGCACGACCGAACCGACTGCATGGAAGAAATGGACAGGTGACGTTAAAGCCGGCTGCAGGGCGGCTTTGATTTTAGTTGATGGCTGCTACCTACTCGCCAGACGCCGGGTGGAACCGCCGATCTGATCAACCGCCTCCGCCTGAGGCGGCATATCGCCTTAGACCATGCAAGTGACGTCGGGGCTCCCACCAGTTCGAGTTGGTCAAGCGCAAGCGCGATTTCGGGCTTCCACTTCCAACGAGGAGGGAAGCAGATTGAGCTGCGGTAGGTCACCAGTGCTTCAGCCTCCGCGTAACCTTCTCACTCTCCTCAAGGTCCGCCACGCTGAAATGATGGGAAAAAACGCCGCCGCCAGTAGCCGAGGTCAAATGACAACCACCGCCGAAGCGCTTCACGCCTGGATCGGCTTTCATGGAACCATCCGACGTGCAGACATCGGACGTGAGTACATTCTGGTAATGCGCAATGACAACGGTGAGCTTCGCCATCTTACTCCTGCAGCTTCTCTAAAATCGTGCCTGGTTCGCCTCCTCCGACCGGTCATGGCCGGAGGACCTGATTGAGGACGGAGCGGATTGCAATCCACGGCCATCCAGCGCCGGAATCATACGCGACTATAAGGTCTGGTCGCGCGGACGGGCCTCAGTGCCCAAGCTTCGTCAATGCAGCATTACGCGAGATCGGTAAAATCGATTGTATGGATGGAATCCATTCGCGCTATGGATGCTTAAATACATACGTTCCAAGGAAGAGCGGCGACGCCAATGCCCGCAGAGGCCTAGGAAGATTTTCCAATCTCGTGAAAGCATGGAGCGCTGAGACTGGATACCCGGGCCGGGAACGTCGCCGACTCGCGGATTGCCGCCGCTATTCTGAACTTCACGTTGCGTAGTTCGATGCGCAAGCGATTGGTTGATTTTCAAAGAGCTTACATCAGCCCATAGGCTGATTCCCTGTCCCGCTTGTCAATTTATAGGCTGAATACTTCGTATTGAAATTCAGTCTATAGACTGATACAGTTGCGACTGTAATCAAGTTATAGCCTGAGAAGACCCATGAAGAGCGATACTCGCAAGAGAGCCCGGCTGCGCCTCGACGAAAGGCTTCAGACGCTACAGCCCATTGATCGGTTCAGGGCGCCCCCGAAGGGATGGGTGCGCGCTCTGCGCGACGCTCTCGGCATGACAGGCGCGCAGCTCGGCGCACGCATCGGCGTTCGGCCCCAAACCATCGAATCGATCGAGAAGTCAGAAGCAGCAGGGACGATACAGCTCAACACACTGCGCCGGGCCGCCGAGGCTCTAGATTGCACACTTGTCTACGCCCTCGTTCCAAACAGCTCGCTCGAAGCTGTCGTCGAGGCTCGGGCACGCAAGATCGCGATACGCGAGCTTCAGCGCGTTGCGCACACGATGCGGTTGGAGGCTCAGGGCACGGATAATGCAGATTTCGAAGCTCGCGTCCAAGCGTACATTCGCGACAAGCTCTCTGAACGCGATCTCTGGAACGAAACATGACGGATCTCTTCCAAGAGCCTGATGACGCAACACCGCTTGAGCCGCACGAGCGAGAGGGCCTGCTTCAGACCTGGATCACCCACCGCAGCGACCTCAACGAGGCCGAGCAGGAAAACATCGTTGAGGGTGCGGCCTGGGCACGCGGCCGCCGGCGTTTGCGCCTTGAGCAGATACTCACTGAAGACTTCATGCGGACACTCCACAAACGAATGTTCGGGGACGTTTGGCGACGGGCCGGTACGTTCCGGACGACGGAGCGCAACATCGGTATTCAGGCCTACCGCATCGGAATGGAGCTCGCGAGTCTATCGAGTCTATTGAGTGATATCCGCTATTGGGTCGAGCATGGGACCTTTCCGCCGGATGAGATCGCGATCCGATTCCACCATCGGCTGGTCGCGATTCACGCATTTCCGAACGGAAACGGTCGTCATGCGCGACTGGCGGCTGATCTTCTGATTGAGCGCCTTGGCGGCGAGCCTTTCAGTTGGGGCGGCGGCAGTCTGGCCGACGTCGGCGAACTGCGCGCACGTTACGTCGCCGCACTACGCGCAGCGGACGATCATCACATCGGGCCGCTGCTGGAATTCGCGCGCAGCTAAGTGCAGAGACCTTCATTTCGCTGCGGCGCAAACCGGCAACCGAACTCCGGCATGGCTGTAGCTGTAGTAGGCGGTCGGTATAGGCATGCTCATGCATGGAGCATCTGTTTCGGAGTTCCGGACGATACATTATGCGATCCCTTGAGCACAGAATGGGAACATCGGCTGACGCAAATTCGTTGTGAGCCAAGCGCGAGGGTCACGTGAGCACACGCGTGCAGGGTTGGCGGTATGACCGGAACGGCTTACGCAGGAACCGCGTGAACTTTGTGCTACGGCCATTGCACTCGCCGCTGTTGCGCTTATCGAATGCATGTTTCGACCAACGCTTTGCGGAACGGTGTTCCTTCGCGGAGTTCCACCTTGCCGCGCAATGACGCGTTTTGTAGTGTCACACTACAGATTCTGACTGAGTCGAAGAGAACGGTCCCATAAAGGTTGGTCTCGCGCAAGATTTGGGAACGAGAAAGCCAGTATGCACGGACCAGAGATTTTGACGAGAACCTTATCCTCGACAACCCGTCGTGACCGGTTTGGCAACCTCTGGCAGTATCATTCCAGAAGCGACCATCATTCCAAGGTCGCCTGCTGGGGAGTCATCTTCGATCTTCTTGCAACCACCCCGCTGCTGCGACGTCACGTCGAAGCTGGCGTCGTTTGTTTCGGCATCAATCATGAGATGCGAGATTTCGTTCACGATCGCAAGAAGAACCTCGATCTCGTCCTCTGTACACCGAGCGGAGCCGCTACCAGCGATTCGTTGGCGAGCATCGCGTCCGACTATGACATTCAGCTGAACGATGCCGAACGCGCCATTCTAGACAATCTTCCGAGGCTCATTCGTGCTCCGGTCGGTTCGGTAGTCATGGCGCTGGAAGCGAAGGCATGCATGACCGCACATCAGCGCGCGCTACCACGACTCTACGATGAATTGAATTCCTCGCACCTCACTGTACATGGGGCCAGTGAACAGGCGATCGCCGTCGGCTTCACGATGGTGAACATCGGCGAAACCTATCTCAGCCCCGATCTCAACAAGAAGAATCGGGCTACCGAGCCGGAGTGGAGCCGGCACAAGCAACCGAGAGACGCGCAGCTCGCCATCGATAAGATCAAGCAGTTGCCTCGCCGCTCGAAAGTCGGGGACGTTGGGTATGATGCACTCTCGATAGTCGTGATCGACATGCCGAACGATGGAAAGCCTGTAAAGCTAATCAAGGCTGCGCCCGCACCCCAGCAGGGCGACATCTATCATTACGATACGATGATTGCGCGGCTATCTGGGATCTATGCGACGCGCTTCAAGGATCTTGCCTAGTTTCGAACGAATCCGCCCTTTCTTGCATTCCCAGACGACGATCACATGATAGCCGCTTCGCCTCAAACTCCTGATGGCCTGGGCATCCCTTCGGCGGTTGTCGCGGAACTTCCTCGTCCAGAAGTCCGTGTTCGTCTTGGGAACCGTCGCCTTCCGGCACCCCGTGTGGTGATGCCAAAAGCAGCCATTCACGAAAATGGCCCAGTGACGCGATCGATTGGCAAAATCTGGGCTGCCGGCGAGCTGCTTGACGTTCTTACGGTACCGTAGTCCCTTCTCACGAAGCACCCCGGCGACCACCGTCTCGATCTGCGTGCCCTTTTGCCTGACACCAGCCATGCGAGCCGAAGTGATCGGGTCCGGTCGGGATGCTGTCATTCCGCGGCCACCGCGCATCCGCTCTCCTTCTGGCTCTCAAAGGCCTCCATGCGCGCCAGGTGGCCGCGAAGGCGATCCTGGAAACCATCGGCAAATCGCAGGGTCGCTCGTTCGGTTCTGGAGAGAAAGCCGCGCGTGGCACGTGCCGACAGAGGTTTGCCGTAATACTGAAGGAACTTGACGAGAGCCGGACGCGCTTCCCACTGCGGATAAGCATTGATGGATACGGAGTACCGGCGCTCTCCATCGAAACGGGCGGCCTTGGGCCACCTGCCATCCGGTGGGAGTTTGCCATCTCTATGGACGTCGTAGAGCGACGGAGATGCCAAGCATCCGCCCAGCCATTTGGCGACGGGAACCGAAACCGCATTACCGACGAGAGACCATCGCAACGAGGGACGGCCGACTTGCTCCGCCGGTTTGGTCCAATCCTCCGGAAAGCCTTGAAACCGCTCTGCGTCGCGAATGTCCGGTGTGATGACGCCCCCTGTCGGAAGAAGTATGGCCGGCGGGGAAGCGATACCCACGGTCGATCCGTTCTTCAACGTCGGGATCGCATCGGGAGCCCACCCGAGTCCGCGAACACCCTCGGTCCAGTAAAAACCATGCGCACGGGCGTCGAGATCGGTGGCCGCCAACTGGGGCTCGGCCTCGTCCGCCAGAACCACCGAAGCGGGATCGACGTCGGTCGTCGTGGCGACGAAAAGCACGCGCTCGCGGCGTTGGGGGAGAAACGAAAGGCTGTTGACGACCCGATAAGCCCAGCGATAGCCACGCTCCTCGAACGCCTCGATGAGGATGCGCATCGCACGCCCTCTATCCAGTTGCAGCATGAACGAGACGTTCTCGAGCACGACCCAGGGCACTCGACGCTGATCGAGCAGTCGAAAAACCTGCCCGACAAGGCCGGAACGAGCCCCCTCGATGCCAGCCGTCAGCCCCGCCTGGCTGAGGTCCTGGCACGGAAAACCAGCCACGAGCACTTCGACCTCGCCTGGCAACGCCTTGATGTCACGAACGTCGCGTTCACAAGGCACATCTGGAATCCGAGACGCAAGAACCGCGCGCGCCGGCTCCCAAATCTCGCAAAGCATGCTCGTTTCATGGCCGGCTGCGGCGAGCCCACTTTCCAACCCGCCGACGCCTGCGAACAACCCTGCGATCTTCACGCTCGACCTTCCCTCATGACTTGCCGATCATACCGCTGCCGCCGATGAATCGATTACAACGACCGGCTATACCCATTGCCAAAGTTCCGATTTTGTTCTCGATTGTCAACCCAATCTAGATGCAAAGAAGGTCCCGTCCGGTCCATTTTCCACGATGAACGGCACCTCGATTGCTTGAAGCTGCTGACCGACCGGAGCCAAGGGATCGAACGTGATCGCACCGTCAGTTCGCCACGAACCAACCCCTTGGTCGAAGAAGACGGTGACGGAACCCTTGGAAGTCCGAAAATCGAGCCGCCGACGATGCGGAATTTCACGGTGGAGGACGAGCTTTGCCGCGGGGGCAACCCGCCCCAGCAGATGTTGAAACACCACGTTGCGCTCGGCGACGTCCGGCCAGTCATCCTTCAGGGTTTTGCCCACGCGAGGCCGCCGATTGTCTCGGCGCTGTTCGAGCGTCTCGACCGTCAGCAGCGTGTTCCCATCTGCGAAGCCGGCGAACAGCTCGGCGACGAGTCGCACGACCAAAGGGCTGAACAGATACCGGTCGGCATATCGGAGCTCGATGCATGGCGCCGAAAGCACCTCCGCGAGCGCCTCGCTCCGTGTCATCATGAGTGCCTTCAGGCGCTGGCCGAATCCCGTTGCCGGACCGTCAAGCTCGGCACCGACTTCGAATATCGTCTCTCGCACGCGCTCCACGAGCAAGGAACGAGAATCGATCGGCGTGACGGAAGCTGGCCTTCGAGCGGGAGTTCCGCGCACGATAGGCGCAGACGAGGTGCTCGCCCAGTTTGGACCGATCTGATAAGCACTGGGCCCGAGCGACCGCCATGCCGTCACGTGATCACCGCTCGTCACGAAAGCAAGTATGTTGGCGTCGCTTTCGGTCAGGGGACGCAGTACTGCCCGCGCCCGTTCGATCCACAGCGCGATGCGCCGCCGGATCACCGGATCGGCCTCGTTCAGTACATTCGGATCCACAGCGACCGTAACGACGCGACCGCGGGCGCCCCACCGCTCGATGACCGGTGTCATCGACCAAGCATCGAAATCCCAGTCAGCCGGGTCGCCGTGGAGAGCGACCGTCAGCTCGGCCGCGGGATCGCTGGCCATACGCTCGTTCAATGCGAGGGACAATGATGTCGGCTCGTATGAGGAGGACGCTCCGAAGAGTCGATGTTCTTCGGGAAGCACGAGACGGGCGAGCGTCGTCGTCAAGAGCGCATGGGCGGTCGCCCTATCGGTCGCCTCGACGGAATGCTGCGCATCAGGGGCCAGCACGCAGCGGGGACATGCTCTGACCGCGTCGGGATCGCCACAGCGACCTGCCGAAGTGCAGTCCAGGAAGGCTCGCGCCTCGCCCAGCAGCGTGACCGGATCGCGGGCGATGGAAGTCGAGAATCCAGCGCCACCGCTCGCACGGTCGAAGATCACTGCGCTCCAATTGTTGGTCCCGTTCACACTCGGCGCTTCGGGCGCGGCGAAACCCATTTCGTCAGCATCGATGCCGAGCCGCTTGGCGACCGCTTCACGTAAGGCGAGCGCTATCGTCAGCGCGACGTCACGGGAACGGCACTCGTAAAGCTGTATTTCGCAGAGGTCGGTGCGAATCTCATGGCCCAGCATCAACCTGCGGGCGACAGCAAATGGTGCAAATTCCGGCGCGCCGCTGCAGGTCTCCCGGTCGATTGCGAGCGGCGCGCCCCTCAGGGGCCGGTGGCCAGCCAGGCCAGTTCCTCCCACCTGGTCTATTTCTGCCTCGGCACGACCGCAGTGTAGGCAGACTGCATAACCGTGGCCATGTTCCCCAGGATTGAACCAGAAAACCGTGCCGTCGGAACTTGCTCTGACGCGTCCCACCGCCGGGTCTGGAAAAGCTCGCCACGGAGCTTCCCGCGTCGAGACCCAGGGATCGACGACGGAGCCGCCACCGAGCTCAGCGGGGTCGTCGTGGACCTTGAACCGAACGTCGACCGAAAATCCCGCCGGGCTGATATAGCGAAGCGATTTCAGGTTGTTCGCCCCACACTCGGCGCACGGGCTCTGCTCGAGTGCCGAGGGCTTGGACGAGAGCGCACCGCAGCTGTTGCAAGACCACATGGTCCTCAAGCTCTGGACTTCGCGAAGGCCCGCCTCAGACACGGGGCGCTGCCAATTGAGCGTTATTCCGGCGGATTCCCGGACGACACCGTCGACGACGATGCCGCGCCCAGGAGCATATTCGTAAATGCCGATCTCGCGGGAGCGAGACGGATAGCCGCGTCCGAAGTTCTGCTCCTTCGGCTCGCCGTCCTCCGCTCTCGCCCGGTCCATTGCAGCCTTTTCACTCGCAGTCTCGGTGACGAACTGAACCACATCCGTCGGAAAGCCGTAGGACGGCAAGAAGCCTCTTCCTGCGAGCTCACCTAGCAGGTACCCCCTCTCAAGGCGACGACGCTGCAGTTCGCGAGCCCGATTGACTGCAGAGAGCTCCACGTCTCCGGAGCTGCCGGTCCCGCTCGCGGGTTCCAGCGCCTCCCATTCCGCCTGGATCTCGTTAGCGATGCGATCCATTCGATCGCGCAGTGCTTCTATGAGATCCCAACCCGGCGAAACGGGGGTACCCGCCAAGACCGTTGCCAATTCAGTCATCAGTGCATCGTCGGTTGGGACCCCGTCCAACCAAGCCGTGAAGGCGGTTGCAGGGGAAGCGCCCGTGTCCTCACTCGCCTCGGCCACAAGCGCGAAGAAGGTGCCATTCGTGAGTTTGTGCAACTCCGAACCGAGTCCAGTCAGGAAACGCGCGAGCAAAAGCGCAGCAGCGTGGCGCGTGGCAATCGTCGGGCTGTCGAGGCTGACTTGCGGCGTGCGGACTTGGCGCTTGAGATAGTCGGCGGGGTTGGCGATCGTCATTCGGTCGAGTGGACGGTCCTTGCATAGCGTGAGCCCGACTGCAATCGGCTGACGCTGGCGCCCCGCACGCCCGACACGTTGACGGTAGTTTGCGATCTCAGGCGGTGCGTTGGTATTCAGCACGGCTTCGATACTCCCGATATCGACGCCCATCTCCATGGTCGTCGAGCATCCCAGGACGTTGATCTTTCCTTCCTTGAACGCCTTTTCATACTTTCGGAGCGTCGTGCTTGCCTGCTGGGCGGAATGTTCGGCTGCCCGAAGCCAGGGCGAGAACTTGGCGGCGCGATCTTGCTGATCTCCCCACATGCCTGCCCCGCGCAAACCGACCACGGAGGCGTCGGCCTCCAGCCACGCATCCAATTCGTCTTCGCTCACCTCACTCCCATCGGATCGGCGCCGCCATGAAAATGGCAGGCGCGGGAGCGAAATCTTCGCAGCAACGGGATGAACACCGTCGTCGTCGTACGGGCTCAATCCTCTCAATGTAGTATCGAGGATGCGTCGGGTCGTCGGGCACCAAAGAGCCTCGTCCACCTTCGAGACGTTCAAATCTCCGAGCTTGAAACGAAAACCATTGCCCGATGCGACCATGAAGCGTCTCAGGACCCGCCAAGCCTCGTCTAGAACCTCGCCCACTTTGTCTTTGTCGGCCTGATCGTCGGGATCGAGTTGCAGGGCTTGGAAAAGCAAACGTACGACGCGCGTCAGGCGGCGACCATAGGGATTGGGCCAGAACCGTACGTACCGGCTCGAACTGTCGCCCGGAGCCCACGGCTTGACCTCGATGTGACTCTGGCGTCGGTCGATCCAGTTGAGCCACCAACGCGGAAAATCGAGCGCGACGTTCGTGCGAAGAAAATGCGTCACGAGCAAACGGAGCAAATCGCGCCAGTCATCCTCGCTCAGGCCGAGCGCTCGTGCCGGAGCCGGAACTACCACCGGCGAACGGTCGATGCCGGGGAGCTCGAAGCGAAATAGCCCGAGCGTTTCCGCGGAATTCGCGCGTACCGGTCGCCGCATTGCCTCTCGGTAGAGAAGAAACTCAGCGAGAGTTTCACTATCGTCAAAACGATCGTCGCGATTGGACGTGGTCCAGAGAACCCTCAAGAAGTGGTCGACGGTCGTGTGCCTTGCGAGTCGCTGTACCAGCTCTCGCCACGGTTTTGCCGCACCGCCCAACAACCGTGAGCGCTCTGCCTCCAGATCGGTCGCCAACTGCGCGAACGTTGGATCGTCTGGGAAACTTCGGAGCTTTGCTATCTTTGCGTCGATCGCTGCTAGTTGCTCGGCGTCGACTGGCGGCGCCTCTTGGACGAAATGATAAATGAACCCCCGAATGAAGGTGCGTTCGGACGCAATTTGGACGTTCGCTGCATGACGTGCGGTCCCTTGCCGCGCATCGGTAAACGTAATGAGGCGGCGGCCGTCGAAAGGCAGTGGCTCGGCGGAACCGGGTTCGGGTGAGAGGTCCGCGAGGAACCCAGGCGTGATCTGGGCCATCAGGAACGGGGCGCCGGCCACGACGGGCCGCATCGCGCCGCGTCGGGGATCGACGCGATCCGGTGCCTTCCTGCAGTTTGGGCAGCACAAAATGTCGTCGCTCGCCGCAAACGTCAGTGAAGTCCCCTCGTCGGCATCACAAAGGCCGCTCTCGACTTCGACACAGAGGATTGGCGTCCCTGCCCTTGGAGGAAGACTAAGATATCGACGAGAGAGAACGGTTGGGGCGACGACTTGAGCGGTCGCTTCATTCTCATCGTCGTCGTCTGAATCAGTCGTGCCCTCACGTTCCAGAGTCTGCTCGAATTCATCCTCATCATTACCTTCGCTCCACGCGGCAATGCGCCCGCCACCATCGAATTCTTCGGCTCGCAGAGCGCCATCACCGCAATGCGTGCAGCAAACCCATTCGAGAACGATCGAATTACAGTGCGGACAATGCTCGCGTGCATCAGTGAAGATGGCACCATATGGCCAATCCGACCCGTCTTCGCGTGGCGGGCTGCCGGGACATTCCGGATTGACGCATGTCCACAACCCCGACACCGTACGGTGAAAAAGGTGTATTCGGCTCGGAAGGATCGCGTCACCGCCACTAGCCGCTATCGCCGGGTCAGCATGGGGATCACGCGCCCTCGCAGTTTGGACGAGCATTTGCGTCGCATTCTGGCGATGCCCCATCAGTTTGGAAGCGCAAGCCTTCCATTCGCCCCATGAGTATATTTTGCCCGAACGAAGCTCCTCGCGTGCTGATCGAAGCACTGCCGACTGGGCAAGCATGCGCCCGCTCTCAAGCGGATCGAGCGTCGCCAATGAAGGCGGGGCAAACGAGCGTCCCTCGAAATGGCTCGGCGCTGGAGGAAGAGGGGCACGATGCCCCTCGACGACGTGGATCGCTTCGTCCGGCGCGCCGGAAAGTTCGCGCAGGAAGCGATGGAGGTCTTCCCTGCCCCGCTCTCCTCCAATCGTAGCGGAGGTAGCAACATAACGGATTTGGTCCGGTGTCCGACCGAATGCCAAGGCCACCCGTCGAAGCAGCAGCGCAATCTCGGCTGCTTGCGCACCCATGTACGAGTGCGCCTCATCCAGCACGATGAAATCCAGCTTGCCTTGAGAGGCTGCCAAGATTGGCGCGTCGTTCTGTCGAATGAGCATGTATTCGAGCATCGTGGCGTTGGTCACGAGAACCGGCGGCGGCGAGGCGCGAAGTGCAGCTCGATCGCCAACGCGCCAAGGCTTCCGCGCGCGCGTGTCGGCGCGCGCCGCGTTCGGCGTTTCGCCGTTATAGAGGCAATATCTCAATGCCCCACCAAAGGGCTCGAACCATTTTTCGAGTCGCTCTTCCTGGCTGCTGATGAGTGCGTTCAGCGGATAGAGCATCAGGGCACGCACGCCCTTGAGCGGGCGGCGTCCACCATCGGACAAGCGAACGAGCCTATCGAGGATGGGCACGAGGAAGCATTCGGTCTTTCCCGACCCGGTGCCGCTCGATACGATTACCGACCGAGGCCGATCGGCAACCAGATGCTCCCAAGCCAGCGCCTGATGAGCATATGGAGGAAACGAGACCGACCGAAGCACATCGATCGTGCGCGGATCCAGAAGGCCGGGTTTCAGACCAGACCAGCCGCCCGGAAGTGGAAGCCAGGGAAAAGCCCCCTCAATGAATGGCTCGGCGATGAGCGACTCGGGCGCTCCGGCTGGAGCTCCCCACTGCTCCCGTAGATATCGGGCCAGCGTGCGCGACTTCGGCCGCAACATCCCGATCACGGCTTCTGCCGCCTGTTTTGGCAGTCGCTCGATCATTCGGTCGAAATCTATCATCGTCTCCCCTCACCGCTGCCAGCGAAGCCACGAAGGACTTCGTCGATTCCCATAGGCACGATCGCTTCGAAATACTCTGGATCATAGAGCCACGCGTCTCGGCACCGCCGGAGTTCCTTTTCGTCGAGCGTAAAGCGCCCACACGCGTGGTCGACGATTGCGAACGGCGCCGCTATCACGTGCGCAAAGGAAGAATCATAAGGATCCGACTGTGATCGATATGCCGCCAGGCATTTCGGCCCGAGCAGTTGCTGGGGCGGAGGGTCGGCATCGTCGTGGCTGCCTCTCAGCCGGTCGATCTCGCTGCGTTTGCTCACATTGCGGCGTATTTGAAGAAAGTGAACCGCCGCACCATCGATCGCCTTTCCTTCGCGCGCCATTTCGGCCGCGACGTGCGTCAAGAAGACCGCCTTGGCATGCCCCGCCAATTCGGGCCGGAGGTTCACGATTTCACTTAGCGCGGACAATACGTTGCGATAGACAACGTCACCGCCGATCCCGATCTCCGCCAGTCGTGAGCGTACATCCTCGATGCGCGCGGAGAAGGCACTCAACCAGCCTTCTATGGTCGTCGACGCCCAAATGAACGGGAGGTCGCGTTGAAGATCAAGGAGCGCAGCACGTTCCTCGAGAGACTCACAGAACGCAAGCAACCAGGTGGCAACGCGCGCCGAACGATCGAGTGCCTTTAGCGCATCCACCGAGGAAATCGGGAGCCCCTCACGCCGAGCGAGTACGAGCAATTCGATTAGGGTGCGACGATCGCGTGGAGGGATTTGATCCGGATTCGAGTATGCCTGAGCGAATGCCGTTGCACGTGCGCTGGCTGAATCCGTGCGGATGGCACGCTCGAGAAGGGTTTCTTCGCTAGAAGGTACTCCGCTGAGCGCCGGCACGATCCTCGGGCGTATCCTTGCGCCGTTGCTTCTTCGGCCATAGACCAGCCAAGGGCCAGCGGGAAGCTTCTCACTCAACTCCTTGCCCATGTCCGCTTGGCCCACTGGCGCAGTCACGGAAGCTACGCCGGCTGCAGGATGGCAGATCGCGATCGAACGGAGATCTAGCCGGTGGCCGGTCGCGAGCGCGGAGAACGCATTTGGCGCGGGTGGGTTGAAGGGGTCAACGTCTTCGGCGTACCACCGCACCTCCGCGATGTTTTCAGTTGCGCCAGTCGCGGACAGAACGATCCGCGCGTCCAGACTCTCGGAGCTGCCGAGCAAGTGCGTCATGGCGTCGGTGAAGGCCGACAGAGGAACCTCGCCAGAAATGGAGCGGGCAATGGTCAGTCGTGGAGTGTCTCTTGCCTGAAGTTCCATGCACAACGAAGTCGGGCGCATGGCGAGAATGCGAAAGCCCTTCAACCCGTCAACGCAAAGGATCGAGTGTGGCTTCACGAGTGCGTCATCCGCGTCGATCAGGCGCAGATCGGATCTTGGATCGCTCAATGTGAGTGCCAGTTCCGCGTTCCAACGCGGTCTTAGCTCAATTATTGGCTTTCCGCTCGGGGCGCCGAGCATTACCAGCGCCTCATCGCCTTCTAATTTTACGTCTAGGTTCGTTGCCCCTCGGGCCGCAAGAAGTCCTGCTTCGAGGCCGCTGATCCGCAGCTGTCTTCGCCCGCGATCGAATGCAATGTTGAATGCTTTCGGAACGATCGCGGCATCGACGGCATATTGAAGCTCGCCGTTTTCAATTACCGCCAGATCGACGTCTCCCCAGGGTTTACCGCTATCGATTGGTTGCCACCTCCCCCTCCCACGCGGTCGCCAATGAATCGTATGACGCCTCGGTGCCGAGAGATGCCCGTTCCGTTCGATCCAAATTTGTGGAACACCGAGAAATACTGACTCGCGCACGTTGCGCATCAAGTCTCCGACGAGCACGGCCCTCGCGTCGGCGTCATCATCCGCCATCGTTCGCCAGGTCCATCGGGCTCCCTCCAGCGTCAACTGGGCCGTGCCGCTGAAGCTGACGACACGACGGTTGGATCGCTTGCAGAGGCCAAGATCACTGTAGCTGTCCGAGAACGAGAGCGCGTGAAAATGCTCCTCGCGCACAGCGAGCGCGAGCGCCGGCCTGGTCGTTCGGACGGGGGACGTACCAAGCACACGGAGAGTAACTGGCTTCTCGTGCGCGTCGTGCTGCTCGATCTGGAGCGCTACGACTGGGGCATGCAGAGCCTCGCCCCCGGTGGCGACAAATTCGCCGATGGCAGTGCTTCCGGCTTGTGCGGCGAGCCGCGCCTCTTCCTCGAGAGCGAGCGGCGCATCAAACTTGGCAACGAACGCCCGCAACTCATGAACCGAAGTACCTTCCTTTTCAAAAGTTTCAATGGCGGCGACGGCCGCAAGGTCCTCGCAGTACGGAGGGCGCGGAACCACTCTGACGCGGCGGCCTTGCAGAATGGTGTCCGAGATGCTCGGCGGCAGTCGCCTCAGATCCACCCGACCGGACAAGCCGAGTGATGCTCTAGCGATCCATTCGTCGCCGCTATGAGTAAGATGGCGAGTGATGTCGAGAGCAGCGCTGCCGTCCTCTCGAACTCGCACGATCTCCTCGACCATGGCTCGAATGTCATCGCCTTCGATTTCGAAGGGGAGATCCAGGCGCCAACTAGGGTTGCTCTGGTCCAGATAGTCGACGGGGTCGCCTCTAACCTCCTTCGAAGGCAATGATGCGCGAATTTCGACGATCTTCTCACAGAGTTCGGTCGCGGGATCGAACAGTGCCTGAGCCAGTCGATCCGAAACACGCCACGCTTCTGCGCCGACAGCATCTCGCATCGAGAACCCTCTTTCGGCGCACAGGACCGAATTCTTCAGCCATGACGAGATCCGGGGATCCTCGCGAACCGAGGCTAGCGGAAATCCCGCCTCGCGTACGATCGAAAGTAGCCGTTCGCCCCCACTCGGCACGGGTCGACGCCAGACGCGCAGACCCATGCTCACGAAGTTCTCGACGTCCCGATACCGCACCCCTGCATGAGGACCATACTCGAAACCGATCGATCGTAGCGGCCGGATCCAGTCCCAGTGGCCACCGCTGCGCTCACGCCTAAACCATTCCGCAATATACGATATGACCAGCGCGGCGCCGGAGCTGTCGTTGATCGCCGACGGACCGTATCGCCACAGCATCGTGGCGATGCTGTCATATTCCGACCGCGCGAACCGGTAAGCGTAAAGTGGCCTGCCATCGGGCTCCGCAAGACCCCGCGACTGCAATAGCGATCGAAATGCGTACCTCAGTTCCGTTGGCGCGCCCAAGTCCACCTCCACGCGCAGTCTATTCGTACCGCACTTCTGCACCGTAAGACGCTATTGGGCAGCACAATCGGTTACAACTCGGTTGACGCCGACTCAACAATTTGTTGTATGTTTAGTCGTCGTACGGACATAACCAGCAATACAACTCGCCCTCGCGCTTGGCGCGGGGAAAAACCAAAAAGCGAGCACATCACACGTAAGCTAGGCTCACAGTAGGTCGTGGATTGCAGATAACTCATCGTAGATTCCAGCAAAACCAGGAAAGCGCTGCAAGTCTTTCAGGCTTTTTACCAAAGCTTGGCTAGTGCGTGAGCATAAGCCCTTTATCTTTCGGCGCGCGCCTTCGACAATCGGGGCCGGGATTTGCCGGACGTACCTGATCAAAACCTGCGCCGCGTCGGCGGTTATGTCATGGCGCCTCTGCGCCAATTGCTCAATGAGTAGGAATATATGTTCGATATCCTCACCCATGAGCGATACGAGACGGTGCAGAGGGCGTTCGGCCCAGTAACACGCATCAGATGCATCGAACTTCGCCGATGCAGCGATCCAATTACCCTCAAAATAGCTCACGACAGAGTCGCGCAATGACGTAAGGGCCTTGTCGCGGCTCGAGGTGGCAAGGGAATTGGCGCGTGTAAAGAAGCACTGGCCCTGTTTGCTCCAGAATTCGCTGAGAGCACGCGGATTATCCCGCGAATTCTCTATCATTTTAGTACAGATCCTCTCGGCCTCGGGAAGATTATAATTCGCCTCCATATTGTACCACCGGCGCATCATGAAGACGTCGTGATAACCGATTCCTTCAGCCTGCCGGAAATAGGCCCTTGCCTTCTCCTTGTGATCTGGCCCGAGTTCGGCACAAGCCTGGCCTAGCAAGGCAAGCACCTTAGGATTGGCCAAAACCGTGTCGTTGGGCGAGAAACTCTCGCCCAAGCTCACCATGTCAACGAATCGCTTTTCGCGGATCATCACCTGAAGACTGCTGATTACCGCCGCGACTTCAGGAGTATACTTCGAGCCTTGACCATTGAAATATTTAACCTTGGCCTTCATCATTTCGAAATGAGGCAGCTGCTGCGAGACAAGACGGATGAATGGAATGCAGGGCGGCGTCAGCTGGTAAACAGTTTCCCCTTGCTCATCTTCTGCCGTGGACAAAAAAACGCTGGCGCACTCGCTGAGAGCGTCGCGAATCTGTTCTGTTGTAAATTGAAAAAGACTTGACAACGTTGTAAAGCTGACTGGCTCCTCAACTAAATAGAGCGCACCCAGAACGTGGCGCGACTTCCCGCTTCGATCCAGCCGGTCATATTCACGTTGATAGAGATACCGCCGAGATTCATTTCCCCCCTTGTCCCGGAAAAGTTCCAATGCCTGCGTGTAGTTGCCGCAAAAGCGCCTGAGCCCAACCACTGTCTCTATGAGAAGAGGCAACAGATTTGTCTCAGTTGCTATCTGGTGTACGATTTCAGGTTGCGGGTGGGGAACATCGAACTGTTTACAGCACACTTCGAGGAACGCAAAAAACTCTGATTCCGCGTCGAGTCCGGGAACGCTCAAGGACGAGGTTAACGCGTGTTGCGGCGGATAACGAAGCGTGTACAGAATTCGCGTTCGTTTTTTAGCGAGTACCGATTTGATGAAAAGGCTCTCTTCGCCGGTTTCTAACCC
Organism: Sinorhizobium mexicanum; assembly: GCF_013488225.1. Taxonomy (NCBI): domain Bacteria; kingdom Pseudomonadati; phylum Pseudomonadota; class Alphaproteobacteria; order Hyphomicrobiales; family Rhizobiaceae; genus Sinorhizobium; species Sinorhizobium mexicanum. Next base: position 372,701 of record NZ_CP041240.1, read on the forward strand.
GCGGCGGCTCAAGGCATCGATATCATCCAGTACGATCAAACCGGAGAACTCGCTGAACAGCTCGTCAAGCGTCCGCGAAATCTCGCCGTCGGACGCGTCCGAGGCATCTCTGAGGCTCATCATCCCGGAGTGGTGAATTATCTGGACGAACTCTTCGCGTGCATTGGAAAATTGGCGAAGCGCAAACGACTGTTCTTTACCGCTGAGTGGGTTTAGCTCGGTCTCTTTGCCGGAAATGAAGATGACGTAGTCCAGACGATCGCCAGACCTACTTCTCACACCGTGTCCATGTTCGGCGAGAATGCGAGCGAACTCGAAAGCGAGTGTGCTCTTTCCCGACCCACCAGGGCCGTGAAGGTAGAGCCGCGGATTTTCGCCCGCCACGAACCAATTCCAGAGGGTCGAAAGCAGATCACCTCTGTTGATGAACTCCTTCATCGTCGCTGGCGATGGTGGAAATGAGCGGTGAACCGGGAATCGGGACGCCTCATCGCTATCCGCGGGCAGCAGCTGGCGCTCGGAATATAAGAGAGCAAGATGGCGGGGTTCAGCTTGAAGAACCTCGTGCCTATCGCGAACCCATAGCGTTCCCGCCCGGTATTTACCGACTTCTCTTTGAAGTCGCGCCGGTAGCTCTCCGCCCCTTTTGGGAACCAAGATCACCGCAACCTGTTTGTCGGACAGGCCGGGAACTCGATAGACCTTAGATAGGCATTCAATATTGATAGCAGCAAAGTCGGTGAGGGCTCGATTAAAGCTTTCAACGTCGAACGGGCCGGCTACTCCTTCTACCGTTAGTGCTCTGTCCTTAACGCCCACGACGATGATCCCGCCAAAGCTGTTGTAGAAGCCAAGAGCCAACCTTACAAAACCGACGCCATAGCTCTCAGTGAAATTATGCGGGACCGTTTCTTTGTAGTCGAGAATATAGCCTTCCTGAGAATGGAACCGCGCCTCATCCTGACTCCAAATCGATCGGAAAAGTCCATCGAAAGTGGCCGGAAGCTGCACGTCTTTAATGGCTGAAATAATCCCCGCTAATTCTTCCCGCATTCCAGTCCCCCGAAGCCCGATTCGTGACGAGAACGCTACTACAAGTTTTAGTCCTTTCCCAAGGCTAGTCGGCATATGCACAGACGAACCAAACGGCTTGGAGGAAGCCATCGCCTCGTGTGCGCGCGTCCTGAACTTTGAATGTTTAATCCATGTTAACTATGGGAACCTACGCGTGATTTCGCACGAGACAGAAGTTAAGTGGGCATAGACTTCCGTCAGCCGGACAAAAACTACTACTGCAGCTCACTATCGATAGGTTTCCAGTATCGATAATCATCGTTATTCCGCGTATATCTTCGTACAAGGCGGAAATTTATACATAATTCTATTACTGCAAGCATCCGACTTAATCGGGAGAAAGCGGAACAACGTACTTCTGTTATTTCCAACATCTACGCGGTCCGCGGCAATGGCACTCCTGGAAATAACAGGCACGGCGACAGTAGGCGACTTGCCGGCTTAAACAAAACAACCCCGTCGGTTAGACGGTGGCGACCGAGTTATGTTGGAATTGGTTGCGAGGGTAGTTTTTGAACCTGTGGTCTTGAGCGGAATCGAACCGCGGGCCCGGCGAACACGTCATGCTGTTGACGTTGATACATTGTGCGATCTGTTGAGCACGGAACGGGGATCATACCCAAATACGCTGCGTCAAAGGCGCTACGGCTGCTCTCGACCTCGCGACGGTCGTTGCCGTGCAGATAACTGAACGGTGGCAGCCGACACTGCTCCCTGACGCGCTGGGAGACTATGTCACGCAGGACAACCCGGTTCGCGTCAATGCCGCCGACCCGCGAATTGCAACGGGTACTCTGAGAAAGACGGCGCAATAGAAGGAAAATTGCGTGCGCGAAGGCCTATCCGGCCACGCCGCGCCAACATGGCTAAGCGGCGATGCCAGCAGCGTGCCCTGATGAGTATCGCCGCATCGAAACCGCTGGATCAAGATCGAACATGGCCGCGCCCACGCCACCACCAAACGTGTGCCATGTGGAGGACGCATTACCGAGAGGACCTGGGACGCCGACGCCGCAGACTACGCACTCGTCCCGCGGTCTCGCGCGACAGGACGCCGAGAACCGGCAGCCGTCGGTGATGGTACGTCGTACTTCGACAGTCGAGTCATCTGTCTCTTGTCCTCGCTCCGCCAACTGCGACGGCCTGAAGCGGATCAGCTACTTGCGGGCGGTGCGCTCATTGACGCCCGAGGCCGGCTGCTTTGACAACAGCGAGGACCATTCCGATCATTGTATAGTCGCCTCGTCCATGTGGCCGGAAATGGCTATCCCGTGAGAGCAGTTCGCCTCTTAACTGGCCACAAACCCGAAGTTGCTACACCGGTTCCAGGAATCAAAACGTGAGTTTGAAGCCGCCCGATATCGTAAAGGCCTGGAGGTCCATGCCGGCCAAATTCTTGTAGATTCCTGTCGCGGTATCCTTCGACTTATCCACCGTCATGTCGCCTTTCTCGCGAAAATACTTATCAAAATTTCCGGCCAGGAAAAGGTTGACGCGGTCAGTGACTTGATAATTGGCCTTGGCGCCGAACGAGACGAAGGGCTCCGTACCGAATTCGCCTTTGCTATGCATTGTGCGCAGCCAGTGGTCGTCGATCTCACTTGCATCGATCCCGAGGCCTCCGCGCAGCAGACCGGAGAGAGTCCAATCGCCGAGTCTAGTGATTACTTCAGCGCCGAGGAAAACGCCCGGATAACGCTGTTCGTAGCTGATGATGCCTTTCCCGGGCTCGAAAATTTCCTGGGTGTCTCGGAAGGCCCTACCGCTATAGATAAAGGTGCCGCCATAGGCGGTCCATTTCACGTCGGTGTACTTGAAGCCACCATGCAGGTTGATGGTTGTGGCATCGTTGATCCTAAAGTCGCGACCGGCTGCAATATCAAGATTGATGTAGCGATCAAGCGAGGTGTCGGGGCTTATGTCTCGTGACGCCCAATCCCCCGGACCGAAGCCCGGCGAAAAACCATACCAATCATAATCCTCCATGTGGCTCTCGCCCGAGAGCCCGATCACAGAGTTGGCTGCGATGGTCCAGCTGTTACCAAGCTCAGCCTTCAAGCCGGTCGTCAGAACTGGCGCATCGCTTTCCCAGATCAGTGCGCTGACATGATTGCCCGCGAAGTCGTAGACAAGCTCGTTGGCCCTAAGCTGAGTGTAGCCGACACCACCAACAAGTACGAAGCTGCTGTCGGGCGCAGCATAGATCGTTTCGTCGGCCGCCACGGCGACTGTCGAAGTTGCGCAGAAAGCGCCGAAAACAAAAACTGGGAATGATGCCGTGAAGCGACGCATTACGCGGGCCGTGCCTGCCGCAAGCTCCGCTGAACTTTTTGCTTGGCTAAGCGACGTCGCTGCAGCATTGCGTTGCGAGCTGCCGGCCAGTTGGAGCAATTCGGACGTGGCATCGCACGGTAATGAGTTTGCAAAGTTCGCCGCATTCCGTCCGTAATCTTCATGCCGATGAATCCTGATGTGAAGTGCCATTTGACCCTTTCCTGAAGGTCGACCACATTGGCCGTTAGTGAGCGAGCTCTGCCTCACCACAAAGACTGTACAGTCACACCGGCACAGCTAGCGTCGGGGGTTACATCGGCTAACGCCGTCGTCGCGGCGACCACCGTATGCTGGCGAGCCGTTTCTCATCCGAAGGCAGTGCGTTTGCGGAATGGCAAGCAAGCATTGTGCCGATGGAAACGTTGTTGCAGATCAACTGGATCGCACCCATGGCATCTTGTGCGATGTCTGACAGTTGTCGAAGTTCTAACAACGCGTGTAACCGGTAGAGCGTGCGCTTTGTCGTCTCCCGCCCCGTATGAAGCTGGAGCCATCACCGTCAGCGACAGTGTAGGCTCCTGAGCACGATAACGACGTGGGTTATGACGCATGGCGCACCTCCGCCGTCTTCCTCGTGCGGTGCGTTCCAGCACTTGGCACACAGGTGTCCGCGGATTGCCCCCTGAACCGACTGAACCAGACGGCGCAATCGAAGGAAAATTGCGTGCGCGAAGGTTTATCCGGCGCCGCTTGGTTGGCCACTCGATAGGTAGATCAGCGGTTTGGCGCCTTTGAATTAGACTGCAGTACATCACCACGTGTCAGACTGGTTCTGACCATAGTTCATGAGCCCACCCGCGGCAGTCATAGGACGGAACTCACCCATCACGGTCTGACTACTGAATAGTCGCTGCTTTGAAGAAGCGGCCTCTCGCACGGCAGATGTACCAGCACCACAACGGGTTAAAACAAATGAAACAACCCTAAATATACTAGCACTGCCACAGTCAACCTTCGTTGCCCAGTCCCTTCGCCCGTGGCTTGAACGAACACGGCTTGCTGCCCCAACCCTGCCATCGGGGAAGGCCCCCGTCGACAACGCAACAATGCCCACGCCCACTATAGAGGGAAGCTTTCGCAGTAACTCCCGGCAAATTTTATCTAACTCATTCTACTTACCTCCTCTCAGGTCGGCGCTCTTGGCTATAAACACACCCAATAGCAATCCGCTGGATAGCATCCATATCTCCCACATATCCAGCGACACCTAAGATAGCATTGCTCAGGTTCTATTGTTATTTCCCCAAGGCCACCACCAAAACCTGTCGCAACAGCCTGGGGTATAACTATCGAACTGCTTCCTTCCGTAGCCGAACCAGCCCCAATATCGTATTTTCTGCCGCTCTCGGAGAGCGCGGTTTCAGCGGTAAATCCCGGCATTTTCCTTGTATTCATTGGGAACATCCTTTTTCGCTAAGTTAGCTTCATCGATAAATGTGGCGACAGCTTCGTCACTATGCACAAAACTACTCCAATAGAACGTAGACGATCCGTCGAAAAGAAAATCCCAGAAATCTTATTACTATGCAGTTATAATTGTTGGTTCACACGCTCCGGAGTTTACGCACGCATCGAAACATGCGTGAAAGTCTCCAGTTATGAGGGTGCACAAACCAACGCAAACGGTGCACGACCAAAAGCCCCCCAGCCCCCTTCCCCCAGTGCCTATGCGTACTTGAGGAATAACGCTCTTCCCCCCACCGCTGTAGGTTTGAGTTGCTACGCACTGGTAGCGCCGACTCCTCTTGTAGAGAGAGGTTTCCGCCGTAAATCCTGGCGTTCTTGACGTACTCATCTTGCATCTCCTTTAGGTTTAATGGTCATAGTACGGAGAAATCGTAGTAACCAGGACATCCCGCCCCCCTCGGCCGATTGTAGGTGCTGCTCAGGTTACACACCTGATGGTCCAGTTCTCATTTTCGTCCTCTTTGGCGCGCCACCTCCAAGTCGCCTAAAGCAAGGCCTGCTCCGCACTTCTGGGCGAATCGCAGCCAACAAAGCGCGGCAGCTGCAGGATTCTCTGCAAGCAGAAGGCAGGCGGCAGCATGTAAAGGCCACAACCATCCTTTCGGAGACACCTGCGGTGTCATGATGTTTACTGCAGAGGTCGAACTTACAATCGCGTGGTATCCTTGCGACCGATAAAGGCATGCTTCAGCGCCGAATCCTGGCATCTGCATTTTTCCCGCTCCTCTCCCGCGGGTTGGCAACGGCCATCGAAAGGCCGACTCCCAGGTTAGCCTTTGACAGCGCACTCCTTGAAATCGCACGGACCGAACCATCGCCGGGTAATTTGGGTCGATAAATGATCGCCAAACATGCGATCCCAACGACACCACTATCCCGCCGTTGGACGGGAAGGATAGTGCCGCCGTCCGGCACTACTGTAAGGCGCCTCCAAGCACGGGTCCCCTAAGGCACCAATAGCAGACCAAACAGCAGCGGTAGCTACCCCAAAAGATGCAGCAACGACACGCGTAATCACAAAAGCCAAAGCCAGCCAGCCCGCGTGAGGCTGCCAGCTGTTGGGGAACAATTCCACCGCCGCCTTCCGCGAAAGAACTGCCGTAATAGGACTGTCTGGACTGATACAGCGCCGCAGTTGCAGTGAAACTCGGCATCGACATAGCGCGTCTCCTTGGTCCAAAAGTGAGGTCGATATCAGCGATCGTAGTATGGTGACATCTTGGTCACCAAGAACGGGAACTCTTCCGTGACGTCGACACGGCAGAAGAATTTCTCGGTGACGTCGGTCTGCCGGCTGGTGAAGCAGAAGATGACCTCGACGATTTTGCGAACGCTGCTCAGTAGCGAGGGTCGGACATCGATCGCCGTCAGCGAACTGCTTCGCCCGAAAGCTGCCGCCGCGGTGGCGTAGACGGTCGGGTAGCGGACGGCGAGATAGTTCAGCGCGCGATGTTCATCCATCGCCCCGGCGTTGTCCGTCATTTGTATGATCCTGTCGAAGAGCTCCTCGGCTGCCGGCCGAAACTCCTTTGCGTCAATCTTCTCGGGTTTCGGAATCGACTTTATGAGCGCCTCGCGATCGAACGAGTAGATTTGGTCGAACATCACTATGGGAACCATCAGTCCGTTACAGAATTCCGGCGGCGCAATGGGGCCACGCAGACCGACGACCACGTCAATGTCATCAGGGCTGGGTGTAGGGCGGATAGCGCCCAGCAATTGACTGATGTCCACTGGGTCACGAGGTAATAGGATGTAGGTCTCTAAGCCTTGAATACTCAGCACCCAGCATATCTGACGTGCGAGGTAGCGGTTCTCAGGCTTCGACAGGACCGCATGTAAAGCTTGTTGATCTGTTTTTCCCGCGGTTTCAGCGCGACTGGTGACTTGAGCAAATTCCTTTTCCACGCTGAGCTTTGGAAACCGCGCTTCAATGCGGCCCGACGCGTATACGTATGACGCGGGCATGGAATCTGCCCCTGTCGGACAGGTGGGACAAGTCACGTCCTTGGACGGCGGATTTGCTTCGCCCGCAGTCTGCGATGGCAGGATCACAGGAATGTCGGGTCTGTTCGCTCTTGACAGAGTCGTTTCTTCATTCAGCTCACTTGCCATGGTCTCTTTGCCTCCCAATAATCTATTTCCCTGAGACACGTCCCGTGAAGACAAGCCAGCGATTGAGCACACTCGCCCTGTGCTCGCACCCACCGCACGGATTGATTCCAAAGTTACGAGTCACACGCCTGACAACATCGCCAAGGCCAACTTCCTCCTCGGTAACGAACCCCGGCAAGTGCACGCGATAAAGTTGACGCTCAGCGTTTCCTAGTCCTTCACTTGTGTTTTCATCCTTCGACATGCTGTTGGCTCTTCATGTTTTGGTACGCTACCCAAGCATTCAATAGGGGTGGGACTACCGTGGTTCTTCGTTGGCTACGATTCCTGGTAAGCGCCAATTTCACATCTGCTGCGCTCGCCTGTGGAAATTCCGACCACAGGAGTCCAATGGTCCCGGTCACAAAAGGCGCCGCGGCGCTCGTGCCTCCCAAAGTAAGTGCCTGGTCCCGCGCACTCAGGCTGGTTACCTTATCTCCGGGTGCGCCTAGGCCGCGTTGGCCAATAGATTTTCCGAGATTCGAGTGGTCCATGGGTCTGCCTTGCAGATCATAGGCGACAACGGGCAGAACCCACGGATGGCAAGTGATGACCGTGCTGCCCAGCGTTCCCTGATTACCAGCCGCCACGACCACGATCACTCCGCGCTTGGCCGCGTGTCCCAAAGCTTCGTCCAATAGGCGCCCATCTTTGAGACTCGGCTGAGCGAGGGCGGCGCTTATATTTACGACGCAAGCTCCCGCATCAATGCAGTCAAGAATGGCTTGGCCGAGTTCCTCGGGTGTCGCGCTCGGCATATCGCCGTTCGCTTGGCTCATTTCAGTGAAGATGGGGCGGACGAGGAGTGTGCACTCGGGGCAAATCGCTGGGGCGACTGATCCCCGTTTGGCTGACAGAATTCCCGCTACAAATGTGCCATGCGCGCATGCTGCGCTGTCAGGCCTGACGCACGTGCCATTTGTCACGCCTGGCACTTCGCGCACGCTGGAAGCCGCTAGGTCGACGTGGTTCATAACGATGGGTCCGTCGATCAATCCGATCGCCACGTCAGATCGACCGCGAGTGCGTTCCATCAGGCCGCGAAGTTTCACTAGTTCCAAGGGTTCCATTGACGGTTCTCGATCTTCAGTTTCTATTCGAGAACTCTGCTTTGGCGCGCAATTACTCACAAAAACTCACCCTGCTCCATCGGAGCAGAACAGCCAACTGAGTCTGCACAATAATCGTCCTGGAAGCCACCGCATCCCGATGACAACCACCGGACCCGCTATCGGACAGCGAAGACAAACTAAAACCTACACCAAAAAAGTTCAATTGTGGAGTCGGAAATACGACCTGCCCCAAAGTACGGATCCGCCCATAAGCGAGTCGAAAGGAGGTTCCGATGCCTAAGAGGAGATACACGCCAGAGGAGACATGACGAAGCTGCGCCAGGCCGATGTGCTGCTGGAACGGCGCAACCGAGGACAATCTGACCAAGGCGCTCGAATTGGACGAGACTGCGCCGCCCATATCGCGCTCGCCCCTAACTCTCCTCAGGCCCATAGCGTACTCGGTTGCGTAGAGACTTTCAGGGTCGGCACGAAGATGCCGTCGGGCGTTTCGCGCAGGCCCATCGGCTCGATCCTCAATTCGACATGTCCCTGCATTTCCTCGGAAGTGCCCTTTTGGCGCTTGGCCGCTTCCCCGAGGCTGACACCACCTTTAAGCGGCGGCTGGCGCTGGCGCCGCGCACCGACATGATGCGCTTCTATCTCGCCTGCCTCTACGGTCACACCGGGCGCCGCGACGAAGCGCGCCGTTACTGGCAGGAGACACTGGAGGTCAATCCCGCCTTTCCGTCGAACATGTCAGGCAGTTTCTGCCGTACCGGGATCCCAACCAGCTCGATCGGCCGATGGACGGACCGCGCAACGCCAGAATCGCGGTCTGATCAGGCATCCCTGTCGCTCGCTATTTGCCTTCCGAGCGGCTTCGCGTCGCTATATTTGCAACTGTGTTCTTCGGAGCCGACTTCAAGGGCAATCCTCGGCATTCATTCAAGTGGAAGATTTTGCATCCGAAAGGATGCAAGTTTCGTCCCAGTAGGCAAAGGCGATGCGACTATCGCGGATAGCAAATGCGCCACATCCTCGCCGGCCCGATGTATCGCGCCATTCGAGTACTACACTAGCACCTATTTCGTATAGCACCGCTGGAATGCAGGTCATTCCCGCCACCGCGAAATCCCGCTCAAACATTTTTTGGATTGCAGAGCGCCCTTCGATGCAGTGCTGCCTTGCCGGAAGATGCAGGGCGTCTTCACGGTACAGTTCTGCAACGGCGACCGCGTCACACCTATTGAAGCGTCTAACCCACTCTTCGACCACCTCCCGCGACTCCATCAGGATGTTCCTTCCGTCGGCCAGTATCATCGGAGCACGCCCTGAACTACGGCTCCTTGACAGTGATAGGAGCACTCGAAACGCCGTCGTCAGTTCTTCAAAGACGATGGTCCCCGCATGCCCTTGCACGACACCTTGGCACGGGAGACGCCAAGGATCGCCTCGCCGGCATCGATGGCGATGCGTTCGAGCACCTCACACAAGGACGTCATTTCTCCTCCGTCATCTGGTCGAGATATTCCTCGATCTTGAGCGCCAGCGAGATCGCCTCGTGGCCAACTGTGTGAAGATGCAGTTCCGGATTTTCGGGCGCCTCATAGGGCGAAGAAATGCCGGTGAAATTCGCAATCTTGCCCGCCAGCGCCTTTTCATACAGGCCCTTCGGATCGCGGCGCGCGCATTCTTCCAGGGGCGTATCGACGAATATCTCGATGAATTCGCCCTTTTCCATCAGCTCGCGCGCCATCCGCCGTTCGTCACGGAACGGAGAAATGAAGGATACGAGCACGATCAGGCCGGCATCAGCCATGAGCTTCGCCACTTCCGCCACCCGGCGGATGTTTTCCACCCGATCCTCGTCGGTGAAGCCAAGGTCGCGATTGAGACCGTGACGCACATTGTCGCCGTCCAGCAGGTAGGTATGTTTGCCCCGCGCATGCAGAACCTTGTCGAGGGCATTGGCGATCGTCGATTTTCCCGAACCGGAGAGCCCGGTGAACCAAAGGACGGCGGGCCGCTGGTGCTTCATCGCGCTGCGCGCGCCCTTGTTGACGTCGGTCGCCTGCCAATGGACGTTGTCGGCGCGACGCAGCGGGAAATCGATCATCCCTGCGCCGACCGTCGCATTGGAAATCCGGTCGACGATTATGAAGTTGCCCGTCGTCCGGTCGTCCTTGTATGCATCAAAGACGATCGGCGCTTGGGTCGAGATATTGCAGACGCCGATTTCGTTCATCTGCAGGGACTTCGCCGCTTCGCGCACGAAGCTGTTGATGTTGACCTGATGCTTGAGCGCGGTAACGGTCGCATTCACGCTGTCCGTCTCCGTGCGCAGGATATAGCTTCGCCCGGGGATCATCGGGCTCGGATCGAACCAGATCATGTGGGCCTGGAACTGATCGGCGACGAAGGGTCTGGCGCCTGGTGCGGCCAATATGTTGCCGCGGGAAACCTCGACCTCGTCCGAAAGCACCAGCGTGACCGCTTCGCCTTCTACGGCCTTCTGCACTTCGCCGTCATAGGTGACGATGCTCCTGATCGCGGTGCGCTGCCCCGATTTGGCGACGATCACCTGGTCACCGACCGAAATCTTGCCGGACGCAATCTGCCCCGCATATCCCCGGAAGTTCGCGTCGGGCCGCATGACCAGTTGAACGGGAAAGCGGAAAGGCTTCTGCGCCTCCTGGCGATCGAAGTCGATCGTTTCGAGATATTCGAGAAGTGCGGCACCCTGGTACCAGGGCGTCTTCTCCGAGTTCGCGATGACGTTATCGCCATAACGCGCCGATATGGGTATCGGCTTGATGCTCAGAAAGCCAAGTTCGCGCGCAAAGTGCAGATAGTCTTCCGCAATGCTCTCGAAGACCGTCTGGCTGTAGCCGACGAGGTCGATCTTGTTCACTGCCAGCACGACATGGCGAATGCCGAGCAGCGACGCAATGTAGGAGTGGCGTCGTGTTTGCGGGAGAACCCCCTGACGGCTGTCGATCAGGAGCACCGCAAGAGCCGCGGTCGAGGCCCCAGTGACCATGTTGCGGGTATATTCCTCGTGCCCCGGAGTGTCCGCCACGATGAACTTGCGCTTCGAGGTCGAAAAATAACGATAGGCCACATCGATGGTGATGCCCTGCTCGCGCTCGGCCTCGAGACCGTCCAGGAGAAGGGCGAGATCGATGTCGTCACCGTTCGCGCTGCGCTGCGCGCCGACGCGCCCCAGATTGGCAAGCTGGTCCTCATAGACCAGCTTCGCATCGAAAAGCAGCCTGCCGATCAATGTCGACTTGCCGTCGTCCACCGAGCCGCAGGTGATAAATCGAAGGATCGACTTGTTGTCCTGGTCGGCCAGGTGCGCCTGGATATCGAGCGGTGCAAGAGAAGGAAGATAGGACATCAGAAATACCCCTCCCGCTTCTTCTTCTCCATCGCGCCGGCCTCGTCCCGGTCGATGAGCCGGCTCTGTCGCTCGGAGGTGCGCACCGTCAGCATCTCGCGCAATATGTCGGCGACGGTCGCGGCCTCCGACTCGATCGCGCCCGTCAGCGGATAGCAGCCAAGCGTGCGGAAGCGCACAAGCCGTTCGGTCACGCTTTCCTCCGGCTGAAGAGGCATGCGATCGTCGTCGACCATGATCAGCATGCCATCACGCTCCACGACCGGCCGTCTCGCCGCAAAATAAAGCGGCACGATCGGGATGTCCTCCGTCATGATGTATTGCCAGATGTCGAATTCGGTCCAATTCGAAAGCGGGAACACCCGCATCGTCTCGCCCGGACGAACGCGCGTATTGTAGGTTTTCCAAAGTTCGGGACGCTGGTGTTTGGGATCCCATCCGTGCTGGCCATTGCGGATCGAGAATATGCGTTCCTTGGCGCGCGACTTCTCTTCGTCGCGCCGGGCGCCTGCGAGCGCTGCATCAAATCCGTATTTGTCGAGCGCCTGCCGCAAGGCAACGGTCTTCATGATGTGCGTATGAATATTCGACCCGTGGGAAAATGGTCCGATGCCCTGGTCCAGGCCGTCCTGATTGGTATGGACCAGAAGATCGAAGCCGCGCTCCTTCGCCATCCTGTCGCGGAATTCGATCATTTCTCGAAACTTCCATGTGGTGTCCACATGGAGGAAAGGGAAAGGTGGCTTCGATGGAAAAAACGCCTTCATCGCCAGATGCAGCAAGACCGAAGAGTCTTTTCCGATAGAATAAAGTACAACCGGATTTGAAAACGTTGCAACAACTTCGCGAATGGCGTGAATTGCTTCAGCTTCAAGTCGCCGAAGATGGGAAAGAGACATATCACTTATCCCTGTGGGACTATAGCGTCATGGATCATCTCGAAGAATCTCGCGTAGGGTCCGCCTGCGAAGTGACGCCGCAACTCTTCGAAATTCTCTACGGTTTCCTCCAGCGGCCGCTTTTCCAGGCGCTGAAGAGTAGCGCGGCCAGAAAGTTGAAACGCCTGAACCCCCAAAAATCGCCAAGTCGTTTCCAAGCATGCCGCGGGTTCAAGAAGAAGCCTCTCGTACTCGATCTCAAGCAAGCTGGTCGAAGCGTAGGAATGCTCGACTCGCGTGTGGAAATCGTCAGCGGCCTTGAAGTAGTCCTCGCAGGAGGCGATCGGCAATTTTACGCGTGGCGGCGGAGCCGTATCGTCATCCGAGCTGAATTTGAGCCATTGGCGGCTTTGCCTTGCCTGCACCAACGAGCGCAGCGACTCCAATGTATTTCTGCGCGACAAGAAGATGACCTTGAGCCCCGGCCAACGCGCCAGCTCGTCAAAAAAGCCTGGACGGTCATGAAACTGCGGTTCGTTGATCTTGCATCCAACATGCGTGACCTTCTTGCCACTCCGTGCCGGGAAGCGCAAATATGCGAGCTCAAGGAGCTCGTGATCGCTGCGTTGCAGGCGGTCCTTATCGGGCCAATTGGCATCATACCTGTTGAGAAGCTCACCGTTGCTCGACACGTTCGGGTGCTCGTTCAGCAACTCTTCGAGGTAGTGCGTTCCAGTCCTTGGCATCCCAAGGATCACAAATGGCGCTGGTGCGGAGTGGGTCATTGCATGTTTCCCGGCTGAAAATAGTTCACGAAGGATTGGCCGTGCCACCAGTGCAAGAATCTGCGGCCGCTTAAGATCGGCGCCCGTTCGCCGGTCTCAACCCCCGTGACTCGTTAGGCAGTTTCAGAGATGGTCACGGGACCTGTATCGGCGGCGTAAGTTTGCACCACGAGCCTCACACCCGAGTTACGGCGGCGCCGTTCCATAGCGCTGATAGATTGACTGGATTCCATCCAGGATTTTGCGTGACAGGCTGACCTCCAGGCTGGCGATGTTGTGTTGCAATTGCTGCACCGAGGTAGCGCCTACTAGAGTGCTTGCAACAAATGGCCGGCCCCTGACGAACGACAACGCGCCGTGTACCGGATCGATGCCATGTTCACGGAAGAGCGTCGTATATGCGAGTGCCGCATGCTGCGCCCTCTCGTTGCTGTAGCGGAAGAACCGCCCGAACAAGTTCAGCCGCGAGCCAGTTGGCCGCTGGCCATCCAAGTATTTCCCGGTCAGCGTCCCCATGGCAAGCGGCGAGTATGCAAGGAGCCCCACCTGTTCGCGCAGAGCCATCTCGGCGAGACCATATTCAAAGTCCAGGTTGAGCAGATTGTACGGATTCTGAGTGCTTATCACGCGGGCTAGCCCTTGTGCCTCCGCGTGATGGAGGAAGCGGGCCAGGCCCCAAGGCGTTTCGTTGCAGAGCCCGATGTGACGAACGCGGCCGCACTTGACGAGCGCGTCCAACGCTTCCAGCGTCTCAAGGATAGGAACCGTATCGTCGTCGAGCTCGTACTGGTAGTCGAGTAACTGGAAGACGTTGGTGCTACGGTCAGGCCAGTGCAGTTGGAAGAGGTCGACATAGTCCGTCTCGAGCCTTTGGAGGCTTGCGTCTACGGCCTCGAACAGGTTGGCGCGGGTGTAGCTGACCTGGCCGCCGCGCACATAAGGTAAGTTCGCCTTTCCTGCTCGAGCGGGCCCGACCGCCTTTGTTGCGAGCACGATGTCTTGCCTGCGGCCGGTCTTGCGTATCCAACTGCCGATATAACGCTCCGCCAGTCCATGTGTCTCGACTCGGGGTGGCACAGGATACATCTCTGCAGTATCGACAAAGTTTATGCCGGCATCGAGGGCTGCGTCCAGTTGCGCGTGCGCCTCCGCTTCCGTGTTCTGCTCTCCCCAGCTCATGGTGCCCAGGCCGAGCGCGCTTATCTTCAGACCGCTGCGGCCGAGTTCGCGAGACTGCATCACGTTTCTCCTTCTCGTCTGGTGGCGAGTAGCATCAAGACATCAGACGCCGACGAAACAGTGCCGCCGACAGGAAGAACGGCACAACTGCGTAGATGCAAAGCGCGCCGATATGCAGGCCGATGCTGTCCGCCGGGCGGCCAAGCATTGCTGGACGAATGAGCTCGATTGCATGTGCCAACGGCAAGAACTGCGCAGCCTCCCGAAAGGCGCCGGGCAGCTGGTTGATAGGAAAGACCGCGCCACACAGGAACAGCATGGGTGTGAGGACGAGCGTCTGGTAAAAAACGAAATAGTCGTAACTGGGAGCAAGCGCCGTGACGACCATCGCCAGGCTCGCGAAGGCCAAGCCAGTGAGCACGATGACTGGCAGCGCATAAAGGATGGACGGCCACGCCGCATAGCCCAGCGTGGTGGCAACAATCATAATACCCGTACCGGCGAGGAATGCCTTGCTGGCTGCCCAAGCCAACTCACCGAGAACAATGTCGCCGAGCGTAAGTTGTGTGTAAAGAATCGCTTCCCAGGTGCGCTGAGCATGCATTCGAGCGAAAGCCGCGTAAATCGTCTCGAATGTCGCAGACGTCATCGCGCTTGTCGCCACCATGCCGCCTGCCAAAAAAGCAACGTACGACGTGCCGTCAACGCGACCTATGACAATTCCGAGGCCAAGGCCGAGGCCGAACAGGTAGATTATAGGATCGGCCAAGTTCCCGAGAATCGACGCAAGCGCTACTTTCTTCCATGCCAGATAGTTACGTCGCCATACGGCGATCCAGTTCCAAGCGTTAGCGGGCAGAGCCGCGGCACGACCTTCACCCATAGCTCACTTCTCCATCTCGCGCCCAGTCAGCCGCAAAAACACATCCTCAAGATTCGGCGGACGCTGCAGAACACGCAAACCTGTGCGCTCGCGCAGCCGCACGCGCACCTGCTCCGGATCGGACGCGTAGCAAAAGAGTGTCTCGCCGCTCACTTCGATGCGTTGGGCGTAGGGGCTAATCAGCGATTGCAGTTCATGCGGATTGCCGCCGTAAATCTCGATGACCTCGCACCCGATCAGTTCGTCGATCAAAGCATGAGGGCGGCCTTCGGCGATGTTGCGGCCTCGTTCGAGCACGCACAGCCGATCGCACAACCGCTCAGCCTCTTCCATGAAGTGGGTCGTCAAGATAATCGTCATGCCGCGCGCCAGCAGGGCACGCAGGCGCTCCCAGATCAGGTGGCGAGCGTGCGGATCGAGACCGGTGGTCGGCTCGTCCATTACAAGCAGCTGCGGGTCGTTGATCAACGCACGCGCCAGCGTCAGGCGCCGTTTCATGCCGCCGGACAATTCGGAGACACGGGCATCCACCTTGCTCTCAAGGCGGGCGAACTCGAGAAGCGACGGCATAACCGCTTTGACCTCGCGTGTGCTCATGCCGAAGTAGCGCCCGTAGACCAGCAGGTTCTCGCGTACAGTGAACTCAGGGTCGAGGTTGTCGAATTGGGGGACTACGCCGATGCGCCTGCGCGCCAAGCGAGCCCGCGCCGGTACCGGGACGCCGAGCACGGTAATCTGCCCCGCATCAGGCGATGTCATGCCGAGGACCATACGGGCAATTGTGCTTTTGCCCGCGCCGTTCGGTCCCAGCAGGCCGAAGCATTCGCCCGACGCCACGCTCAACGACAGCCCGTCAACCACGAGCTTGTCACCATATCTCTTGCTTATGCCGGCAAGATCGATTGCTACCATGGACATGCGCTCATCTACCCGTGAAGGCGCCGGCGACTGGCTTTTGCTGAATTGCCTGTGTTTTCGTCAACAGCAGGCCGTCGCACCATACGTGTTCAACGCGCCCCCACTCGCAGGCTGCCGCCGCATCCGGGAAGAAGCCACGTCCATGGTAATTGGCACTTGTGTTGCAAAGGAGCGGAATGCCCGTGAGTTTTTCATATTCGACGAGTAGTTCGGCGACTTTGTGCTGAGAGCTCCTAGCGATCGTTTGCAGTCGCGCAGATCCGTCAAGATGTACAACAGCGGGGACTTTGTCCTGCCATTCCATCCGTGTCTGATGATCGAACAACATGTATGGATCGGGCGTTCCGGGGCTGAATATATCCGGCGCACGGTCCTCGAGGCATATCGGCGCCACCGGCCGGAAGTGTTCGCGAAACTTTACTTCGTTGAGAAAATCCTTCATTTCCGCCGAAGTCGCGGCTGCGAGAATGCTTCTGCCTCCCAAAGCCCGGGGTCCAAGCTCGGCGCGTCCGGAAAGGAAAACCACGGGCTTGTTGCTGGCGAGGATGGTGGCGAGTTCCGGCATGCTGCAAGGCGTGGCCTCCCATCCGGCCGGCACATGCCCACTTTGCAAGACCGGGCCGCTGTAGACCGACCATTCCAGCGGCACGAAGCCTTGCTGCGCCACCATTGCGCAGCACGCCGCGCCGATTGCAGAGCCGCTGTCATTCGGGAATGGCGGGACCCAGACGTCATCAAACAGGCCCGTCTCGCGTAGTGCACTGTTCCATTTGATGTTCAGACCGCAGCCGCCGGCTACACACAAATTGCGCGGCCCTGGAAACGAGTGGCGCTGCAAGGCCATTGTCATTTCGCGGACGAGGAGGCGCTCGAGGAAGAGATGAAACGATGCAAGCACATCTTCGGGTGACTTGCCCTCCAATCGGACTACGCTGGCATCGAAGAAGTCATGCACAGCCACGAGCGAGGTCTCGGTGTCATTGATGTTCGCGCGATAACGGCTGGCAAGCTCCGTATCGGCCGCAAAGCGCTCCTCGTAAAGCTCCTGAAACACCGCGACAATGTCTTCATCAACCGACCCCAGCGCGATATAGGCCATCAGCTTGCCGGCGACCCCTAAATCCCAGCCTCCCCGGCTCGCCTTCTTATAGGGTCCGAAATAATGGCCCGCGGCAGCGTAGGCTTGGCCTATCACCGGGAAGAGGCATTCGAGGAACCGTGCGCCTTGGCCATCCACATAATAAAGGCGCGGGAAGATGCAGCCGTCCCACACCAGGCAGAAAGCGGGTTGTCCGGCCTTCGCGAACGGGCTGGTGCAGTACGCAGAGGTCACGTGGCCCGTTACATGGGGATAGCTCTCATAAGGAAAAGCCCAGTCATCGAGAATGAGACCGGAGCCGTCGAGGCATTCGAGAAGGCCGTCGGCGTAGCGTTCGACATAAGGCGCCCCCTTGAGAGTTAGGGGAGCCACCCCACTGAGCACCTGGAACCGCGACTCGTCCTCACCATCCCAGCCGTCGATAACGAATTGATCAATATCCCGCGGTTTCAGACCGTGTTGCGCCAAAGCGGCGACAACTGCGTCGAGATTATCGATGGTTTGATATCGCGGATTGTTGTCCTGCTTCTCCTGCTCAATGCAGAAGACGAGCCGTCCATCCTCGACAAGCGCGATCGCCCCGTCATGGGTCAGCTTGATACCACAGATGCGCATGGTGTCTCCAATGTCTAACGTCGACAATTCAATTCATAAGGAACCGGAAACCGGATTCCGGAAACGAGCGAGCAAGCAGTCTTCGTTGACCGACTCACCCCGGCACTCAAGCCGCTCGACCTCGATCAACGTCTCGTTCAGCATGGCGATGACCGTTTCGGCACCAGCAGCGTGACCCCAGCGCCGGCAATTGGCATCGCGCGCCGATCCGAAGACCAGATGCCCACCTGGCGCAAGCATCCGCACCAGATTGCGGACGGCCGCCCGCATATCGGCTATCTCTCCAACGTAGTAGAGCACTTCCGCCACAACGATCAGATCGAACCGCTCATCAGGCGAAAACTGTTGAACATCAGAGACTGTCCAGCTGATGTGCGGCGGCTCCTTCATCCGTCGACGCGCTCGAGCAATTGCTTGCGGCACGACATCGATCACGGTGAGCCGTTGGCAGTGGGGTGCCAATTTCTCAGTGAATGCGCCGGCAGCGCATCCGACTTCGAGTGCATGTGTGATAGAACCTTCGGCAAGCGATAGTCGGAGCATTTGCCCGTAACGCTTTTGCTCGAACGGGTTGCCGTCGAGCCGCCACGGATCGTCTGCGGCCAGTTCCCGATTCAGCAATTGATAATTTTGTGTCAACTCGTCCACCTCGGTAAAGTCGCTATCACTCGTCGCTGCAAATGCCGTCAGATGTCACAAGCCTCGAAGAATCCCGCGAAAGGTTGAGCCTGCGGAGCGGACTCCCACGTCCCGAGAATTCTGTGCTGCATGATTCAGTGGTTGGACTTTGGACAGGGGCCTGCTTCCCACCCTTGTTGGCCGAGCTGCCGGCAGAGCCGCGTGACAGCCAGTCGCTATTGCTCAACGTACACAACGCGTAGGCCTTCAAGGGCAGCAACAGAAAGATGTTGATGAATGTGTGCAGCGAAAAGCCCAGAAATCGAAGTTGGCGGGCCCGAAACGCCACAATGCTGCAGCGAATCCCGGTCATGACCACAATCATCAGGACCGTCCACCAAGGCACGGTGCCTGTGAGTGCGACCTGCGCAAGGCCCGTTAATACCGATAGCGCAAGAAGCAGCGGCCCGAGATTTTGTCCGACCACGTCCAGCGTCAGAAAGCGATCAAGGCCGGGCAGTAGGCGAAGCCCCAGTAACGTATCCCGGAACGTGCTCCGTGCCCAACGCAGTTGTTGGCGCAGATACGGCTTTAGTCTGTTCGGAACGACTGTAGCCGCGATGGCGTCCGGCACGTACTCAGTTCGAAAGCCTGCCTTCAACATGAGAATAGTGAGATGGCGATCCTCACCGAAGTCGCTCGGCTTACCGCGAAAATATTGCGACTCGTACTGGTCCAGCAGCATAACGAGCGCAGAGCGGCGATACATGGCACACGGGCCGCAGCAGCACATAACGGCACCGAAGCGACCCTGTGCAGCACGCTCCTCGTTGCAAGCCAGCCAGTACTCCATGTCGATCAACCTGGTCAACCAACTGTCGTCTCGGTTGCTGGCCGTCAACTGCCCCATGGCCGCCCCGACCGCTGGATTTTGCATCTTTGGTACAAGCTTCGAGATGACATCCGACGCGAGTATCGTGTCTGAGTCGACGTTTAACACCATATCTCCGCCTGAGCGGCGTATCGCGGCGATCTGCGCCTTGCGCTTGCCAACATTCTGCGGAAGCAGAATGATATTGAACCTGGGGTCGCGCGCGTAGGTCTCATGCACAGGTCGCAAGACGTCGCGATTTCCAGAACCGTCATCAACCACGTAGACCCGCAGTTGCCCCGCGTATTCCTGGTCCGCAATGGAAGCCAAGCAGTCCGAAAGCGTGCCCGGATCCTCGTTGAAGCAGGGGACGATGACATCTACGCTCGGTAGTTCGTCGAAGTCGACCGGGCGCTCAGACGCCGATGAATCGTATGCCGGCACAGAGTAAACGGCCTGCATGCTTTTATAGGCAGTCGAGAGCAGCGCATAAAGCGAGATGGCGACAGTGCTGGTTGTGTCAAGCAAATTCATGGGAGTCTCGTCTTCAGTGATCTTGAGGAAGCGAGCGGAATACAAAGCCGCGGCTTTGCAAGGCTGGAATTATGCTGGATAACGCCACGATGGTCTGGTAGCGCAGACCGCGGTCAGTGCCGGGTTGCAACTCGCTGGGAGGGCATCCGTCGTGCAGGAGCACAATTGCGCCCGGCTGGACAGAGTCGAGCACTTCATCGACAATGGCGTCTATCCCGGGACAGGACCAATCTCGCGGATCTACCGACCAGTGGACCGCGTTCAATCCAGCGTCCGCTGACGCCGTGAGCACTTCTTCGGTCCAGATCCCGTACGGAGCGCGGATGTGCCGCACCGAGGCTCGCGGGGACGCCATGGTGATGGCTCTGTTCGCCTCGAGTATTTCACGCTGTATTTCGCCGGGTCCGCATTTGGACAGGTCCGGATGAGTCATTGTGTGGTTAGCGACTTCATGCCCTTCGGCAATCATTCGTTGGATCTGGTTGGGCTGGTCGGCCGCGTACTGGCCGATGACGAAGAATGTCGCCGGCACCCGGTGTTCAGCCAGCACATCGAGGATTTCCGGTGTGCAAAAGGGATGAGGCCCGTCATCGAACGTCAAATAAACGCTGTGCTGACCGGCACCGTCGGTGCACACACCGCGCACTTCGGAAAAGCAATTAACGCGCGTCATAGCTCTGGTCCGTTCCGATCAATTGTCGTACCGGCGGGCCAGTCTGACATCGACTGTCCGACTGGCAGAACGATGACAAGTGCATCTTCGGTGCGCGTGGGCGGCTTGTCGAGGCGCGCCTCTGGTAGCGTGAAGCGCACGTGAATCCCCGACAAAATGGTCACCAGACCGTATCGGGCGAACCGCTCTACATGCTTGCGCAACGCGTGCCTGACGGTGCCGAAAGCGAATGGAACGCCAAGCTCCTGCAGTACTGGAAGCATGACATGGATCGAATGGGAGATTCCGAGTCCCTCAAGGTCCGGACGGACCCCGTACAACCCCAGTTCAGCCACTAATTGATCGACCTCGCCTACCTTGATGAAACGGCGCAACAAGCCCATATGGGCAGCGATACCATGAGAATCGTAGGCGATTGCACGGAGCTCGGGCCTGGCTCCGGCCCAACTTCGGCTACCCTCGAATGGTTTTGCGTTGAACGCCCCAGTAGGCCCATAGGCCTTCCGAAAGAACTCGGTGAGTTCGATATGGTCGGACAGTTGCAACTCATTTTCCCAACATAGACTCCACCGCACCTCGCAGCGCATGCAAAGCCCTCCTTGTTGTTTGCTGTTTGCTAGAGGCGCCCGATCACGCGATCGAAGCTGTGGGCGAATGGTCAATGTCAGAGACTGCAGTCAGCGGTCCGATGACATGTAATTGGAACGTTCGAAGCCTTGGTGGCACTCCGTTCCAGAGCTGATGGGCTCTCTAACCACTCCCGGTCCCTTCCTGCGCCACTTGCAAATGTGCCGTCAATGACCTTGATTTCCGTCAAGTGATGGTCTTCTAATGCAGTAGGCCGATAAATTCGTAAAATCGATTGTTTGGATAGCACACATCCACGTTATGGATGAGTGAAGGGCCTTGATCTTAATCTTCCGGTCGCGCTGGACGCTCTGACGGGCAAGCTTAACCTCACCGCGGCGGCGCGCAGCATCAACCGGCGATCAGCGCGGGCGTCGCGGTTATGCACCTGTTTTCAATATGTTGACGATGCGTGCCGTCCCCAGATCGAATACCAAAGATCCTACACCGCCGCGTATAGGATCGCGCTACCAGCCGTCGTGGATATGGTAACGTTGTTCCTCTCAAGACGCCGCTCAATCCGGCGTCCAATGTTTCGAAAGATGACAATTTGCAGAACCCCAAGAATGCCTGTGCGCATCCAACATGTGGATGTGTGGCATCCAAACAATCGATTTTACCGATGTTGCGGAAAGCTGCATGGATGAAAGCGTCAATTCTCGTGCAACAACATTTGCACCGTCACGACTAATGTTAACTGCTGACACTTACGCCAGGACATGCAACCGCTAACACAAGACAACACAGTATTCAGTGAGGTGGGGCATCCCTTCATACGCCGGACCTCACGCGAGACTCTCTGTGGATTGCGTGCGTCCACCTGGCCTTGGCTGGCCACTAAAGCAAAATGAAGACTGATCAATAGTTGCTATTGAACAAGACAGAGTTGTCCGCAACGACGGCAGACATAGAGCTAGTCCGCTCAGCTTAGTTGCGGAGGAATTGAACGATTGAATTTGGGTGAGGGCAATGGCCGATCAACTGGCAACCGAGATCATCGAAAAGATTAAAGCTCATGCGGAGACCGACAAGGAAGTTACTATTGACTCCGATCTCGGAGCTCTTGAAATCCATTCGCTGGAACTCACCGAAATCGTGTTCGATCTCGAGGTCGCTTACGGCATCGAGATCGAGATGAACACTTCAGAGGCTTGGAGCAACCTCAAGAACGTCGGCGACCTCATCGAGGCGACACGCGCCTTGATTGCAGCTAAGGATTAGCATTTCGTCATGGCCCGTTCCCGGATCGTTATAACCGGCCTCGGCGGCATCTGCGGCATGGGCGTCGGCGCGCCCTCCATCTGGGAGGCGATGCGCGCAGGCCGATCGGCGATCGGCGAGATCACCACGACACCCTTCCATGAGTCGAGAATCCGCACAGGCGCAGAGGTCAAGCAGTTGCCCGATGTCGAGTTCGACCGCAAGCGCCTGACGACGATGGACCGCTACAGTCTGCTGGCTGTTCTCGCTGCCGGCGAGGCACTGCGGCAATCCGGGCTCATCGTGGACAAAACCAACACCGATCGCATCGGCGCGGTTGTCGGCACTGCCATCTTCGGTGCGGAGACGCTGGAAGAGAACTATCGCGGGCTGTTCGTCGACGGGAAATCACGCACCAATGTCTTCGCGGTGCCTCGCGCCATGCCAGGCGCGCCGGCCAGCCAAGTCAGCATGGTCTACGGTCTGCGCGGGCCGGTATTCGGCGTCACCTCGGCCTGCTCGTCGTCAAACCACGCTTTCATATCAGCGATCGACCAACTAAGGCTCGGCAGGGCTGACGTCATGCTGGCTGGCGGCACCGATGCACCGCTCGCCTGGGGCGTGTTGAAGGCTTGGGAAGCGCTGCGCGCTGTCGCCCGCGATACCTGCCGACCGTTCTCGGCCGACCGTAACGGCCTGGTACTCGGCGAAGGTGCGGGCGTGGCTGTCCTCGAGACCTATGAGCACGCCGTGGCGCGCGGCGCTCCGATCCTCGCCGAGCTTGCCGGCACTGGGATGTCCGCAGACGCGTCCGATGTCGTCGCTCCAACCGTCGAAGGCCCGGTCGCCGCAATAAAGGCCTGCCTTGCCGATGCCGGGCTCCTTCCTGAGGACATTGACTATGTCAACGCGCACGGCACAGGCACCAAATATAACGACCGGCTCGAGACACAGGCAATCCGCCGCGTCTTCGGCAAGCACGCCGATGCCCTGTCGGTGTCCTCGACCAAGTCGATGCATGCCCACTGCATGGGGGCGTCCGGCGCCCTCGAGCTGATTGCCTGTGTGATGGCGCTCCGCGACGGGATCATTCCGCCGACTGCGAATTATCGAGAGAAGGATCCAGACTGCGATCTCGACGTGACGCCCAACATCGCCCGGCAGCGCAAGGTGCGGGCAGCGATCAGCAATGCCTTCGCCTTCGGCGGCACCAACGCCGTGGTGGCGATTACGGCAGCCTGACGGCTCCGGCGAAATAGGCGAACTGAAGCCAGAGGACATTCTGTCGCAAAATGCGAGTGCACCCCGAGAGAGTTAATTTCTGAGCTCACGCAGGCCCCGGCCCGACAGGAAGAAAGGCACAGCGATCGTCGCGAGCGCAATCATGACATAGGCGCCACGCAACCGACGCTCCGCGTCCCCGATAACAGAATTCCCAATAGCCGAAGCGTGATTGCTCGAGCTGCGTATCAGGCGGCCTGATCAACGCCAAGAAAACCGAAAGGCACGAAAATCTGTTTGAAAGTCGCGGGTATAGACGACTTAATGAATTTCACGCTTTAACTGATCAGAGCTCGGCCAAATGGGTATCAGCGGTAAGCCCGCAACAAGCATGCGAAATTCATGCCTCCATCCATTCGCTGGATTCGGCTGGTCGGCCGCATACTCGGCGATTATGAAGAATGTCTCCCGCAGCCTATGACAAGTGCATCTTCGGTGCGTGGGCGGTTTGTCGAGACGCGCGTCTGGCAGCGTGGACCCTACGCGAAGCCCCGACAAAACCGTCACTGGACTATGTCGGCCGAACCTCTCAAGATGCCGCTGCAGCGCGTGCCTGACGTGCCGAAAGCGAACGGAACGTCAAGCTCCTGCAGTGTTGGAAGCATGACCCCGATTGAGTGACTGATTCCGGGTCTTTCGAGATCCGGACGCACCCCATACAAGCCGAGTTCAGCCACCAACAGGTCAACCGCGCCAACCTTGTTGAAACGGCGCAACAGGCGCAAATGAGCCGCTACACCGCCCGAGTCATAGGCGTTTGCGCGAAGCTCAGGCCTCGCTCCGCCCAACTTCGACTACTTTCCGCTAAACTCCCCGGTCGGCCCATATGTCTTGAAGCAGGCTGCGCTATGGAGAGCCACGCTCGATTGGTACAAGTCGGACCCGGTCGCGAGCATTGCGACGCTAGCCAGTTGAGTTCGCATGGACCATGTTCCAGAGCTGATGGCTATCGAACCACCTTCAGTGTCTTCCTGCGCCACTCGCAATTTGCCGTCGATGCCCTTGATTTCTATCGATTGATATCCTTCTAATGCAGAAAGCCGATAAATCGGCAAAATCGATTGTTTGGATGGCGCGCATTCACGCCATAGATAGATGAAGACATGCGGTTCAAGGGCCTTGATCTAAATCTTCTTGTCGCGCTCGACGCTCTAATGGCCGAGCGGAACCTCACGGCAGCCGCACGCAGCATCAACCTGAGCCAACCAGCGATGAGCGCGGCCGTCGCCCGATTGCGCACCTATTTCGACGATGAGCTCTTTACGATGAATGGCCGCGAACTGATCCCAACACCGCGTGCTGAAGGGCTCGCCTCCGCGGTGCGCGAGACCCTGCTGCGCGTTCAGCTTTCGATCATTTCCTGGGATCCGTTTAACCCGGCCCAATCGGATCGTCGCTTCAGGATCATCCTTTCCGATTACGTCACACTCGTCTTTTTTGAAAGGATCGTGGAGCGTGCGGCGCGGGAAGCTCCCGCCGTCAGTTTCGAATTTCTGCCTCTTGCCGACGACTATGCGGACCTTCTCCGGCGCGGCGACATCGATCTTCTGATTCTGCCGGAAATGTTCATGTCAAACGCTCATCCTCAAGCGAAACTGTTCGACGAGGTACACGTATGTGTCGGCTGCCACTCGAACGAGCAGCTGTCAGAGCCACTTACATTCGAGAGATACATGTCGATGGGGCACGTTGCCGTCAAGTTCGGGAATACCCGACAACCCACCATCGAAGGGTGGTATTTGCGCGAGCATGGTCTCAAGAGACGTGTCGAGGTTGTCGTACAGGGCTTCAGCATGATTCCGCCCATGCTGGTGGGGACCAACCGTATAGGGACCATGCCCTTGCGGCTGGCGCAGCATTTCGCAAAAACAATGCCGCTGCGAATCGTCGAGCTCCCGCTGCCACTTCCCACGTTCACAGAGGCTGTCCAATGGCCTGCCCTTCACAATAGTGATCCGGCAAGCCTTTGGATGCGTGAGCTGTTAGTACAGGAGGCGTCCCGTATGGGTTTACCCCATGAGTTCGCGTGACGCTATACGGCATTCTCGAATAGTCGGAGCTTGGAAGTTGGCGGATTTCGTCGTTAGCCGACTGGATCCATCATTTCGGATCGAATGGTTGTTGCGGTGTAGAGCGAAGCCTCTAATGGCAAATTTCCAAATGCGAGTTGACACAGAAGATAGTTGGCGCCTGCCGCTTCGAGCTGACCAAGAAGAGCTTGTCGCACAGAAGTCGCCGTTCCCGCTACACACAATTCACTTTCAATCGCTGCATCGAAGGTCAAGGGCAGGTTTGGTGGTGTCGGGATTTCATTGAGGTCGTAGAGGAATTTGAAGCTCTTGAGCCATCGTTCGTAAGCAGGCATCGCGAGCGAACGCGCTTCTTTCTCAGAGCGTCCAACGACGACCATGCGGAGCAAACCGAGAAACGGCGCATGATCGTCTGCGTCGATGTTCCGCTCTCGATGGGCTCGGTAGGCGTCAGTTATCTTGCGGACTGTCCAGGACGGCCCAACGCACGCAATATTTGCGCCATTCGCAGCCGCCCAGCTTGCGGACTCGGGTCGATTGCTAGCGATCCATGTCGGCGGATGCGGACGCTGATGAGGCCTGAGCGTCAACGGAACGCTGTTCAGCTCAAAATACTGACCTTGATAGGATAGCGTTCCGCCTCTCATCGCATTCATAAGTATTTTGCTGGCTTCCGCATAGCGTTCCGGTGCCGCGTCGGCACCAATTCCGAAGTAACCCAATTCGATCGGGAGGGAGCCGCGCCCGAGACCCAGCTCGAGCCTGCCGCCGCTCAATTGGTCCAACATGCAGATCTCTTCAAACGCGCGCAGCGGATGGCAAAGACTAAGCAGCATTACGAGCGGGCCGACACGAAGATTGTGCGTTCGCTGTGCAACGCTCGACAGGAACAGATTTGGCGCCGGGCTTCTCCCATGAGGGGTAAAATGGTGCTCTGCGAGATGATACGCATAGAAACCGAGGCGATCACACGTCTCAGCTAACGTCAGGCGATCCGCGTATTGTCGGGCGATATCGCTGCCATTTTCGTCCAGGTGATCGAAGATGCCGATGGCGAGTTTTGAAGAAGAGGCGTTTTTCATTCAATTATCTCCAACTCTGGCGCAGAAGTTTCGGCCGCTACCCCGAGCGACCACTGGCATTGATGTCGTTCTGGTTCGAGAATGGTCTTGTTCCTCAAGTAGATATTGTCCCTCTAAGTGCGCCGGCGGCAGCGCGGTCTAGAAGCGGTCGCCGTCAACTCGTACCGCTTATACCGGCGGGAGTTTTCCTGAGCGGCTCCAGCGACAGGTGACGCCCGTTCTTCGTTCGCAGCTTTACAAAGCGGGGATGTGGGCTTGCCTAAGTTTGAAGATCATAGTCAGAAATGTCGCTGACGGCTGCGAGAAATGCATCCATTTGGGGTCTTGTACCGATGCTCACGCGGATGCAGTTTTCCAGACCATCTTCAGGGAAGGCGGCAACGAGTATCTTTCGCCTTTTCAGGGATACTTGCCACCAAGTTCCGTCTTTTCCCGAAGGCACTTGGGCCAGCAAGAAATTGGCGTGGGAGGTTGTTACAGAGAAACCAAGTTGCGACAGGGCGACGCTTACTCTCTGCCTTTCACTTTTGATATGTCTGTGGTTTTCTTCATAGGCGACACGATGGGAAAGGATGCTGATGCCAACCGCGTGGCCGATCACGTTCATGTTGAAGACGTTCTGAAGATTGCGCAGCCTTCCAATAATCTCGGGATGACCAAAACCGAAACCAACGCGAATGCCGGCGGCGGCATAGCTTTTCGAGAACGTTCTCAAGACCAGAAGGTTCGAATAGCGATCGACAAGGCGTAGCGCATTATCCGGTGCAAAGTCGACGTAAGCCTCATCCAGGACGATCAACCGGTTCGATTGTGCTACGAGGCCTTCGATATCGGCCACCGGAACAAACGTTCCGGTGGGGTTGTTCGGATTGGCTACTAGAATGAACTTCGCATCTTTGGCGGGGCCGAAAAGCAATTGCTTTGTCGGCAGCGGATAAGCTTCGCTCAACGGGACCTCAAGAAATTGAGCACCCTGCAACGTGGCGAGTTTGCGGTTAAACGAAAAACCTGGCGAAACCATCGCCACGGCGTCGCCCGGACTAAGGAAAGCCTTATAGATGAGCCCTAGCAGTTCAGACGATCCGTTGCCGGCAATCACCTGATCCCTGCAGAGGCCATAAGCTTTGGCGGCTGCTTCCCTCAAGCTGATGTTATCATCCTGCGGGTAGAGATACTGGCGTTCGAGCGCCGCAACGGCGCTTTGCATCACGGGTGGCGGCAGCGCAAATGGATTCTCATTCCTGTCGAGTTTGACACAACGAGCATCAGGCACCGGCCAAGTGGATGGCAGAGCATTTAGCTCACTCGCCTGCTGCGAAAGAGATGAAAGCACGCTCTGCAATTTTGCGTCAGGCATATATTTCTCCGTTTCAGTCTACCCGTGCGAAGCACCGCCGGTAGTTGAGTGTTAAGCGGAGGGAGTGACGCCTAACTTGGGCGTTCCTCTCTGAAGCGCGGCCGAATCTTCTCCGTCAGAGCGCCGCGTCGTAGAAGCACGCTCACGAGATCAGCCTGAAGGAGTATGGTCAACGAATTCTCTGAAACAATGATAGGATTCTATCTTTAATCTATCATGATGATAGAATTCTCAGCGCTCGCGGATCTCAGTCGGGGTATGAAATATTCTCTGGCAAGTAGATATCGAACGGCAGGTCGATTTGCCCTGAAGGATCTGCAGTTCCGGTTTCGATTACCCGCGCCATCAACGTCGTCAGCTCGCGGCAAAGCCGCCCTAACGGCGTGGCGATCGCCATCGTGATGACGCCATCTACGAGCGCCGCCCGTGAGTCCGGCGTAATCTCATTGACGATCGCGACAAGATCTCGGCTTTCGCGCCTCTCGCGTAGAGCCGCGATGGCTCCCTCCATCGCGCCACCAGGCACATAAAATCCGACGAGCTCGGGTTCATGGTGAATGAGATCGAGAGTGGCCTCATAGGTGAGCTGCCGTGTCTCAGGGCTTACGAGCGTATCGAGCACCTCGAAGGTCCGCGCGTTCTCACGGAAATACGAACGAAATCCGATTTCACGAAGCTCCTGCCCCTGGGAACGGTCACTCGCAACGAAGACCGCCACTTTGCCCGGCCGTTTTGCGGCCTTGGCCACCATCCAGGCCGCCGTCCGCCCAACCTGCCGGTTGTTGAGCCCAATATAGCCCGCGCGTGCGCCCGCAGCGAAATCGGAAAGCAGAGAGAAGACCGGGATGCCTTTTACCTTCAAATCTTCGACTGCTTCCGTGATCGTCGGGTGGTCCGGAGCGACCATGGCAATCGCATCGCAGCGTGCGCCCAAATTTTTGAGTAGCACGACCTGGTCGCCGGGTGCATTCGACGTTACGAACTCGATGGACGGTATGCCATGAAAAGATGGTGCGGCATTCACTGCCGCCTCGACTTCGCGTGCAAAGGCGGCAAAGAAGGGGTGTGCGGGCTTCCTAAGAATAAAACCCAGCCGATAGTGAGGCAGATGGCGCGGCCTCGGCGGCTCCATAAGGCGAGCGGTAGGATAACCGAGCGCGCGGGCCGCCTCGTAGACGCGCCGCGCGGTCTCTTCCCGTACCGGATGGCGGGCGTTCAAAACCCGATCGACTGTCGCAACGCTGACTCTGGATTCGCGTGCGAGATCGCCAATTGTGGGACGCTTGGTCATGGTTCTATCTGATAAATCGTCGTCGAGAAAGATGCAAAGACATGATGTAACTTGATGGATATCTATCAACCCATCCACGGCTTTGATGCTGATTACCGATGCACCGCGACAAAAAGGCGCCCGAGGGCAGACACGCAAGAAATGGAGTAAATGAGTAGAGGCGATTTCAATCAATCGTTGTGCACCACCGTTCCCCTGAAACGCCAAGCCGGGCCGCACAACTTCCCTCAGCAAGGCCTGAACGATCGCCTCCGCCGTGCCGCTCGAGCGCGGCAGTTTCGTAAGCATCTTGTCCCACCACCGCAGACAAGCTCGTTGGCCCTAAGCCGAATGTAGCCGACACCACCAACAAGCATCGCCATCAGCGCCAGTGTAGCTGCCACGCGTGAGATGGGCACGCCGCGAGCGGCGCCCTTTTATCTGCGACCGCTCTCGCGGATCATGCTGTCAGACAATGACGGATCACGCCCGCGAACTCGCCGCGGCGTTCGTCTTCGCGGGGCGACCCGGACAAACATCCCTTGGCGATCCAGGCTCGATGGGGGACTCGGCCGCGGCAAGCGGCGAAACCATACTGGACGCCTCCTGTACTAACATCTCGCGCATCCACAGGCTTGCCGGATCACTATTGTGAAGCGCGGGCCATTGAACGGCCTCGGTGAACGGAAGGTGTTGTGGCAGCGGGAGCTCGACGATACGCAGCGGCATTGTTTTTGCAAAATGCTGCGCCAGCCGTAAGGGCATGGTTCCTATGCGCTCGGTCCCCACCAGCATGGGCGGAATCATGCTGTAGCCCTGTACCACGACGTCGATACGTCTCTTGAGACCGTGCTCGACCAAATACCGTTCCTCGATGCCTAGCCTCAGGCTATCCCCGAATCTGACCACAACGTGCCCCATCGACATGTATTTCTCGAATGCAAGTGGTTCCGACAGCTGGTCGTTCGTGCGACAACCGACGCACACGTGTACATCGTCGAACAATTTCGTTCGAGGACGAGCGTTCGACATGAAGATTTCCGGCAGAATCAGTAGATCGACGTCGCCGCGCCGAAGAAGGTCCTCGTTGTCGTCGGTGGGGGGAAGAAATTCGAAGCTGACGGCGGGCGCTTCAAGCGCCGCACGCTCCACGATCCTTTCGAAAAACACGAATGTGACGTAATCGGAAAGGATGATCCTGAAACGCCGATCCGACTGAGCCGGGTTAAACGGCTCCCAGGAAATGATCGAGAGCTGAATGCGCAGCAGAGCCTCGCGTGCCGCCGGCGCGAGCCGTTCCGCACGCGGCGTGGGGATAAATTCGCGGCCAGCCATCGTAAACAGCTCATCCCGGAAATAGGTGCGTAACCGGGCGACGGCCGCGCTCATCGCTGGCTGACTGAGATTGATGCTGCGGGCCGCCGCCGTGAGGTTACGCTCGGTCATGAGGGCGTCGAGCACAACCAGGAGATTTAGATCGAGGCCCTTGAACCGCATGTCTCTTTATCCACCGTGTGGATGTATGCCAGCCGAACCATCGATCGGCTGCTTCACTGGAAGAACATACTTGTCAGAACTCACTGCCGGAATTCGCCGACCGGTGCGCTGTCGGTCCCGCCGACCGCCGGCGTTGAACGGGCGTGGCTGCGTAAGATCGCCAATAAGCGTCTGCGCTTCGGACCAGCAATAGAGATAGCTCATAGCTCTGGTCCATTCCGGTCAATCAGCCTGGCGGCGGGCCAGTCGGAGATCGGCCGTCCAACAGGCAGGACGATGACAAGTGGATCCTCGACGCGCGTGGGCGGCAGGTCGGTACGCGCGTGTGGCAGCGTGGAGCGTACGGTGATCCCGGACATCACAGTCACCAGACCGTGTCGGCCGAACCTCTCAACGTGCTTCCGCATCTCGGGCCGAACGGTACCGAAAGCGAATGGAACTTGAAACTCCTGCAGCGTTGGAAGCATGACATGGATCGAATGGGCGATCCCGAGTCCCTCAAGATCCGGACGCACCCCATACAAGCCTAGTTCAGCCACCAGCAGGTCGACTCCGTCAACCTTGATGAAACGGCGCAGTAAGCCCATGTGGGCCGCTACACCACTCGAGTCGTAGGCGATTGCACGAAGCTCAGGTCTTGCTCCGGCCCAGCTTTGACTGCCTTCGAACGGCTTTGCATTGAAGGCCCCGGTCGGTCCATAGGTCTTCCGAAAGAAGTCTGTGAGTTCAACGTGGTCGGACAGTTGCAACTCATTTTCCCAGCACAATTTCCACCGCACGTCAGCGCGCATGCAAAAAACCTCATTTTTCTGTTCAGTGGAGTGGGAGGTATCGACCTTGCGTCCAAGTTATCGCTCGCTTCTGCAAGAAGCAGTCGGACCACCGCGTAGGCGCCACCCAATTGACAGGCCCTCATGCCCGCCGATGACACGGGGGATCAGAACCTGCGATGATCCGGAGCATAACGCATCGCTAATTTGCCGTATTTCGATGAACTGACAATCTGTGTAGAATATCTGCCAACCCGCTCTCAAGGCAGGGGTCACAGTACGCGACAGCGAATGGCGGGCGCGTTCGAGATAGTACACGCCGTATAGGCTAAGCGCCGCGCCCGCATTGAGCGCGATCAGCACCCGGAGGGCCTCGGCAATCTCGTTATGCAGTGCATCGAGTTCGACCGCCTTCTTCACGTGAACGGCAATGCAGTCGTCGCATCGCGTGGTCACCGGAAAGCCTAGCGCGATAAGGTCATGCGTCTTCCGGTTCTAGAGTACCGGTCTTCGCCCCGCTGGCTTCGATCGTGTGAAGGTCGCGCAGCACGTCCCGGCTCTAGCTTGGCGAAGTCCCGCGCCCGGCCCCCCGGCGCGTCGCGACAGGCTCGTGCCGGTGATCCAGGAGGCCTGTTCGGATCAGGGGAACAGCATCGCCTCCAAAAATCGCGTTCCGTCAGGGTCGTTTCCGTGACAGAGCTGGACGGCATCCGCAACGCACTTCCTGGACTTGCCCGCTTCCGTGATGCCCGCAGCTTCCGGCCCACTACATCCCCCTCGGGTGGGGATCACATCGCCAGCGACTTCCTGTGGGATAGCGCCGCAACGGCAACTGTGTTCAATCATGATTGTACTTTACGGTTCCCGCGAAACACCATGTCCGGGTCGCTTAACTCCCGTCAGCAAGGCTGGGACGATCGCCATGTGCAAAGGTATGGCGGCGGCAAAACAAAGCCGCCCGAACGCATTCCTGCGGCGCACCAAGGTGGTCATGCCGATGACCTGGCCGTCAGCAGGGCCTTCACGAACATCCACGACAATACGAAAATGCAAGTGCCGGGCATCATAACCGACGACGGCTTCGCGATCGTCGCTGTGCAGGAGCGGAAAGGTACCGATCAGGCCTGAATGCGCCGGGTGCGCGGTTTCGCTCAGCCCGATTATGGGCGCAAGGCGGTTGTGCCATGTCACAAGACTTTGCACCCAGCCGGATGCGCTCCCAAGTGCTCGCCGCGCCGCCTCGGCCGCAGTCACCCGCTCGGCGAAGAAAAGAAGCTCGTGACGGTCGGCCCAGTCTGCTCCGGGAAGCCAAGGATTCGGCAGGCTGATGGCCACCCTTCGTGGTCTCATGAACGCTTCCTTTCGCCTTTTGCTATAGGGTCGCCGGGGCGCTCACCGCAGCGCTGAATGGCTCATGATTGCGCCGGAAGCCGGCATCAGGTAGGTGGCCGCTTGTCGCAGCCGCACGCCAATCGTCGCACGGTGCATTCACTCAAGGAGCCGCAGCGCCTTTAGGGACGACGATATTTCATCAAATCGCATGGCGTGTCGCATAAGCCCATAGAGGCGCAACCGCTTGAACGCAAAGAGCATCGGCAGACAGACTGCGCGGCTCAAACGCAAATTGGTGGCAGCTCGCGTCCCCGCATAGCGAGGCCGGCAGCCCACATGGCGTTGCGGCGACCTAGAGTCGCTCTTTTAGCGGCACTGCACGATTGTTGCGCCAAAAAGATCATTCGGTTTATGGTCGCGCAACGTTACGCAGGGGTCATTTCGATTCCGAGTAATGTATTCCAATCTTACAACGGAGAAAAACCGACCGGACCAGAAAAGAAAAACCGCCCCCGAAACAAATCTCGGAAACGGTTTGCTAATAATCAATTTCGCCAAAATTTGAGTAGCAAACCTCACTTCCTCTGTCAACTTAAAAAACACCGTTTCGGTGAACGGGGTTGCTTTGTCTGGTCTCCAACACAGGAGACGACAGTGCGAGAACCGATGCCCCCAAAGCGGTCGATCGGCCGTCGACAGACGCCCAAACGTGCCGAATTCCGACGCCTGGCACTATCGGCTGAGATCGGGACCGTGACACGCGGACAGCTCGCCGTGCTTGCGCAAAATCTGCCGTGCACGGGGATGGTCAATGCGACCGAGGCGTACCTATTGACCACACTGATCAACACCGCTCCTGCGGACGCTTTCGAAAAGGGCGGCCGGCCAATCATCTTCAAGTCGAACCAGCAGCTCGCTTTCGAAATCAATCGTTCGGCCGGACGCGTCAGCCGGCTGCTGTCGAACCTTTTCGACGTCGGTCTGATCACCATGCAGGACAGCGGCAACTACAAGCGCTATCCCACCAGAAACGTCGAAGGCACGGTTGTAGACGGTTGCGGGATCGACATGCGAATACTCATCGCTCGTTACCGCGAGCTTGATGAACTCGTAAGGCAAGCCAGAGTCGAAAAGGCCGCCGCAAATGCCGCGCTGCGGCGGTATCGTGGGGCGTTGCGTAATCTCCGTCGTGCGCTCGCGTTTGCTAACCTCATTCCGCAGCGCACGCGGGCCCGGCTCGAGGTGCGTGTTGAAAAGGTCATCGCTTTGGTCGGCATTGCGACGAGGGCACCGAGCGTGCTTTTGCGTCGCGCGACCGCGCTTTTTGAATGGTTTGTGGAGCGCGCTATGCAGCTCCCACGAAGGCCTGAACTTGCGCTCGCCCCACAGGATTCGGCATGCAGGTGTGCCGGAAGCGACACGCACAAACAGACTACAAGCCCTAATTCACATGCAGAGTGTAATGTTGACCAGCCTTCGGCTACCGCCGAACCATTGACATCAGTTGGCGCTGGCTCCGCCAGCGAATGGGCTTCTGAAGCGTGCCCGAGGCGACGCAGGAACGGAATCAAACAAGCACGTCATTCGCGGCAGGAACTGGTTGCACTGCAGGACCTATTGCGAGCCATACCAGCACTAAGCACTTACGGTTTCGCGCTGCCCCGCAGTTGGGCTGATCTGGCCCGAATCGCTCCGCAAATGTGCCGAGTTGCCGGTATTTCGGACGATGCGCGGCGCCGCGCCGTCGATCACATGGGCGAGCAGCAGGCCGCCGTTGCCATCGCCATTACCCTGCAGAAGCTCGATCGGCAGGAAATCTCTTCGCCAGACGGGTATTTGCGGGCAATGACTGGGCGTGCGGTCGCCGGCGAACTTCACCTTTCCCGTTCGATCTTCGGGCTCGCGGCGCGCTACACCATAGAACGGCTGGCGTAAGTTCTCAGTTACATCGCTGCAGAGCCGCAAGGAACTTCCGCTGTCGATGGATATCTCGGCGCGGTGCCTCTTTTTCGCGCGCTTGGTCCTACGAAAACTCGTCCAGGGAAGATTGCGAGCTCGGCGGCCGGGTACGGACCCTTCGCCGCGGAAACGGAATGCGAGCGTCGTTCAAGCGCGCTCCTACGTTGTCGTATGCCCGACAATGTCGGACAAACATCGCGTCGGAATCAATGTAGCACGGTATTTTCAAACGACTTCTCCTTTGGCACGCTACATGCAGGGCTATCTCCAGCCGCATCACAGGCTAGGGAGAAGGGCTTTGTCGCAAACTGATTGGCAACGGCACGAGTGCTCGTCGTTTTCACACGAGGTTGGCGTGAAATCGCCGTTGCGCAATACCGCCGCCGCCCTTCGCAAAGAGCGAGCAGCGAAAGATGCGGCGGGCAGGCGGCTGCTCATCATGGGCAGTCATAAACAGGCGGCAAGGCGCGGCGCACCGAAGGGTCCATTGCTGCAACAGATGCTGGTGCGCAAACTGCGGATGTTGGTGGCGGCCGTCGCAGGCCTCGTCGGTCAAAGTTGGCTATGGCACAACTGTCGGCAAAACTTGATCGGACGAACCAAGGCCCTCCATCGTGCCAGCGAGAACGCTCAGGCGGATATGGATCCGGTCCGATCCCATACGGGGCCGCAGCCCAGGCGCTGCACCAAGAGGCCGGACAGATGGCAGCATCCGCCAACGTGCCAACTGTCCAAGAAAACTGCTTGCGTCTTACGGGGCATCCACAGATGGAGAGTGGACCGAAATGGCTAAAGGACCGTGGCCGGTGTTTTTAGCGCGATCAAGCGTGCCAGACTTCTTGAGGAAGATGGAAGGTGGGTGCAGGGCGGGGGCGGAAACTCGCACCTGCGGCACGTCAACCCATAAAGGGTCCCTGAGCCAGGCTGCGGCCGCTTCCGAAGGGGCTCTCAATGTCGGTCGCACGATCTTTCTCTCGCACAGTCCCGCGCCTTCCAGCTTTCCCGCGACCTGATGGTCCGGGTCATCCTCTTCGAGATCGACGGTCAAATACGGCGTTCTCCCTTCCGATGAAATCGACACCGACGATCTCGCGATCGTGCGCGAATATTTCCCCTGACCGGCTCATCGAGCCGGCCTCGGCCTTTTTGTGCCGCTTGCGCGCGGCAGGCCGCAAGGGAAGCTCCGCCGCGGCCGACGTCAGCATTGCATAGTCCGACAATTGCCACCCCCGCTCTTGCGGCCTTTGCTCTTCGCGGTCTGCCGAAAGGCGCCCACCAAACAACGGGCAAGGAAGTGTCATGGAGGGCGATCGCTGCGCGATCGGAAGCAAAATGAAAAGAAGAGAAATAGAGGCGTTGCGCAGCCAAGTGAGCTGCGCGATCGTGCTCGAACAGGCGAACTTCGCAATTGATATCAAGGAAAGCACACGGCGCGCGGTCAAGTTTCGCCGCGGCGGTGAGATTATCATCGTCACGCATGAAGGACGCGGATGGTTCGATCCGCTCAGCGACGCGAAAGGCGATGTGTTCGGGCTTGTCGAGCATCTTGACCATGTCGGCTTTCTCGAAGGCGCCGAAAAGGTTGCAAATCTCGTCGGTCTTGAGATCACTGAGCCAGAGTGGCGGGATCCAACGTATAATGGAGGGCACGAGATCACCCTTCATGCTCGTTGGCATGCGCGCCGCCGCCCGTGGCCCGGCTCGTCGACTTGGCGTTACCTCCAAGACGAGCGCTGTCTTCCGGCGGCTTTGCTCCGAGTGGCAATAAAATGCGACCTGCTTCGCGAAGGCCCTTATGGCAGCATGTGGGCAGCGCACAGGAACCATACCGGCGTTGTGACCGGATGGGAGGCGCGAGGTCCGCAATACCGGGGCTTCGCCTCCGGAGGAACGAAGGTTCTCTTCCGCCTTGGATCTGGAACCGCATTTCGCCTGGCCGTCACGGAAGCCGCGATCGACGCTTTGAGTCTTGCGGCGATCGAAGGGTTGCGTGAGGGCACGCTCTATCTCAGCACGGGCGGCGGATGGTCTCCGACCGCGAAGGGGGCGTTGCGGGAATTGGCCTGCCAGACTGGCGTCCAGCTGGTCGCAGCAACAGACGCCAATTCACAAGGTGACATGTTTGCCGAGCGAGTGCGGTCACTTGCCAACGACGCCGGCTGCGATTGGATGCGGCTTCGCCCGCCCGAGGAGGATTGGAACGAGACCCTGAAGTCAGGCAGAAGGAAATAGACAAAAGACGGAAAGAGGAAGAGGCGTCCCGCATGCGCGCCGCCCGCGTCAAGGAAGGCTTCGCCCGGCTTAAGCCGGCCCTTGACCCGGCCGGTCGCGATGTCGGCGGCTCGAAAGGGTCATGAAGGACCGAAGAGGATGGCAAGGTCGAGAGGACTGTGCCGCGCCTTCGGTTCGGTAAACGCGCAAGGAGCCGCAGATGACCTCTTCTCCCGCAATCCGTAAGGTGTTTCAGGGCGTCGCAAGCCGCCAGCAGATGTTCCGCATGTTCGATCGCCACGCGCAGCGACCCAACCGTTGGGAAGGTGACGCAACCCCGCTCTACGCCGGCGAATGGTTCGAAATCGCCGAGGCCGAACACGACTACATGTTCGAAGTCCTTCCGCCGCTCTGGATCCGCGGCTCGATGTTCGCCATGTGCGAGCTGCTGACTGGATCGGTGGCGAGCGTGTTCTTCGCCCTTCGGATCGACGAGGCGCTCCGATATTTTCACGGCTATTGCGACCTTTCAGATAAGGCATTCGTTGAGGCGATGCGCGTTGCGATTGTCGAGCGCGAGAGCCGTCCGGTGCGCGCCATGACGCGGAAGGAGCGCCTCGAGCATATCTGGAGCAGCACGGCGGATGACTATCGCGGCTATGCCGGTGAGCGCTGGGCGGAGGCCTCTCGCGGCAAACGCACCGTGATGCTCTATGGCGGGAAAGAGGGGACCTTTCTGACGCTGTTGGAAGACCTGACCGACGACGAGATCGCCGCCAAGCTGCCGGTGCATCTGCGCTATCTCCCCTCGCCGATCGCGGCATGAGGAGGTGCTGTCATGCTCACGTTCCCGATCGCATCCGTGCGCGAGGTGATCGCCCGCGGCCGCGCCGATGCCGAAGCCAATGGCGGCTTTCGCAATCCCTATTACGGACTCCTGCCCGGCAAGGATGAACAGCCGGGCCTCTGGCTGGTCGGAGATCATGGGGTTTACATTTTGTCGAACGGTAAGCTTGCCGACGGCGCGAAAGCCCTCGTCGTCTTTGCCGAAGAGTGCAATCCGACCAGTAACGACGACTGGCTTGACGCCAAGCGTCGGACATTCGGCGGCGACGATGGTGTCGACTTTATCGATGCCGAGCGGCTGGAGGCGATGATTGCGGCGAGCCCCAATGCCACGCATCTTCGCGTCGTTTTCTTGGCCGACACCATGCAGATTTCGGTAGTCGAGCGCGCCTAGCGCTTTGCCGACCATAGCCGCACCGCCAGCCATAGACGGCTGCCCTTTCCACCACCTCCGCGTCCGATCCGCTGTCCCTTGCGACAGGACGAAGACGCTCGCCCTCTGACCAAGGAGCTATTCGATGAGCAATGATCCCTTCACCCTTGATATGTTCGCCGGCAGCGCGCTGTCGTCGGGTCTCCGGTTCGGCGTCACCGCATTTGGCGGCTTCGCCGCCAACGACGACGATCCCGATCCGACGCCGCCCTCCCCCTCCCCCGCGCTTCCTCTGCCGGCGGCCAAGCAGCCGGCGTCAAACAAACAGGCCGATCGCCCCAATTTCTATCTCGATGATGGCGACCGTGGCTTGGCCGCCACGTGGAAGGAACGCGCGCGAATGAATGTCGCCGCCATCCTGACCGCCAGCGAAATCGACAAGCAGGATCGGTCTGCCACACATGAGGAGCAAGCGAGGTTGATCCGGTTTACCGGTTTCGGCAGCTCGGATCTGGCGAATGGAATGTTTCGTCGCCCCGGTCAACCGGATTTCCGGGCGGGCTGGGACGATCTCGGTAGTACTCTGGAGTCGGCGGTCAGCGAGACGGATTATGCTTCGCTGGCGCGCTGCACCCAATATGCCCACTTCACGCCCGAATTCGTAATCCGGGCAATCTGGGCAGGCCTGCAGCGGCTCGGATGGCGCGGCGGCCGCGTGCTGGAACCGGGGATCGGGACGGGCCTGTTTCCGGCGCTGATGCCAAAGCTCTATCGCGACGTGAGCTACGTCACCGGCATTGAACTCGATCCGGTCACGGCGCGTATCGTCCGGCTGCTTCGGCCGAAAGCGCGGATCATCAACGCGGACTTCGCGCGCACCGACCTCAATCCAATCTACGATCTGGCCATCGGCAATCCGCCCTTCTCCGATCGGACGGTTCGCTCCGACCGGCACTATCGCTCGCTCGGTCTCAGGCTGCACGATTATTTCATCGCGCGGTCGATTGATCTCTTGAAACCTGGCGCATTGGCTGCCTTCGTCACCAGCGCCGGTACACTGGATAAGGCCGACAGCAGGTGCCGAGAGCATGTTGCCAAATCCGCCGACCTAATCGCCGCCATCCGTCTACCTGAAGGCAGTTTCCGGCGAGATGCCGGTACCGACGTTGTGGTCGACATCCTGTTCTTCCGCAAGCGCAAGGCTGGCGAACCGACACGCGATCTCGCCTGGCTCGATCTGGAGGAAGTCCGCGCTACGACCGAGGGGGAAGGGCCGATCCGCGTGAACCGCTGGTTTGCACGCCATCCGGATTTCGTGCTCGGCACCCATGCGCTCACTGCCGGGCAGTTCGGTGAAGGCTACACGTGCCTGCCGTGCGCCGGCGAGGACCTCACGGTGGCCTTGAATGCCGCCATTCAATTGCTTCCCGAGGGTATCTATGACGGCGAGCCCGGCGAAATCGACGTCGATCTCGAAGACGAGTTGGCCGAATTCGTCGACCTGAAACCCGACAGCACGCGGGTCCGCGAAGGCAGCTTCTTCATCGACGACAGGCACGGTCTCATGCAGATCGTCGACGGGGCGCCTGTGGCGATCACGGTGCGCAAGGGCCGCGGCACCGACGGCATCCCGGAAAAACATGTTCGCATCATCAAGAAACTGATCCCAATCCGCGACGCCGTGCGCGAGGTGCTGAAAGCGCAGGAGATGGACCGGCCCTGGCGCGACCTGCAGGTGCGGTTGCGTATCGCCTGGTCGAGTTTCGTGCGTGACTTCGGAGCGATCAATCATACGACGGTGTCGATCAGCGAAACCGAGGAGACTGGCGAGATCCGCGAGATTCATCGTCGCCCAAACCTTGCACCCTTTCTTGACGATCCGGATTGCTGGCTGGTCGCCTCGATCGAGGACTATGACATCGAAACCGATACGGCCAGGCCAGGCCCGATCTTCTCCGAGCGCGTCATTGCACCCCCTGCCCCGCCTGTGATCAGCAACGCCGCCGATGCGCTGGCCGTCGTGCTCAACGATCGCGGCCATGTCGATCTTGAGCATATCGCCGAGCTCCTGCATTGCGACAGCGATGCGGTCCTCGACGAACTCGAAGATGCAATCTTTCGCGATCCG
Source organism: Sinorhizobium mexicanum (assembly GCF_013488225.1). NCBI lineage: Bacteria > Pseudomonadati > Pseudomonadota > Alphaproteobacteria > Hyphomicrobiales > Rhizobiaceae > Sinorhizobium > Sinorhizobium mexicanum. Next base: position 413,201 of record NZ_CP041240.1, read on the forward strand.
GCCGACGGCTCCTGGCAAACCTCGGACGCCTATCTCTCCGGCGCCGTGCGCACGAAACTCGCCGTCGCGGAAGCCGCGGCCGGGCTCGATCCTGCTTATGAGCGCAATGTCCGTGCGCTTCAGGCCGTGCAGCCCGCCGATCTACGCCCATCGGATATCACCGCACGGCTTGGCGCGCCCTGGATACCGCCGACCGATATCGTCCAATTCGTGCACGAAACGATGGGTGCCGAGATCAGGATCCATCACATGCCGGAACTCGGCTCATGGACCGTCGCGGCGCGGCAACTCGGATGGACGGCTGCCGGCACATCCGAATGGGGCACCGATCGCCGGCACGCCGGCGAGTTACTCGCCGATGCGCTGAACAGCCGGGTGCGCAGATCTTCGACGTGTTCAAGGATGCCGACGGCGAACGGCGGGTCCTGAACGTCGTCGACACCGAAGCGGCGCGCGACAGGCTGCAGAAGATCAAGCTGGCCTTCCAGAACTGGATCTGGACCGATCCTGATCGTACCGACCGGCTCGCGCGGGTCTATAACGATCGCTTCAACAATATCGCGCCCAGGCGTTTCGACGGCTCGCACCTCAAACTGCCCGGCGCCTCTGGCGCCTTTGTTCTTTATAGGCATCAGAAACGCGGCATCTGGCGCATCATTTCGTCCGGCTCGACCTATCTGGCGCACGCCGTCGGCGCCGGCAAAACGATGACGATGGCGGCAGCCATCATGGAACAGCGCCGGCTTGGGCTGATCGCCAAGGCGATGCTGGTGGTGCCCGGCCATTGCCTCGCACAGGCCGCCCGCGAATTTCTGGCGCTTTATCCGAATGCCCGCATTCTCGTCGCCGACGAGACCAACTTCACCAAAGACAAGCGGGCCCGGTTCCTGTCGCGCGCGGCAACGGCGAGCTGGGATGCGATCATCATCACCCATTCAGCGTTCCGGTTCATCGCCGTGCCGTCGACCTTTGAACAACAGATGATCCAGGACGAGCTGCAGCTCTACGAGGAACTTCTCACCAAGGTCGACAGCGAGGATCGCGTCTCGCGCAAACGGCTCGAACGGCTGAAGGAGGGCCTGAGGGAACGGCTCGAGGCGCTGTCGACTCGCAAGGACGATCTGCTGACCATCTCGGAAATCGGCATCGATCAGATCGTCGTCGATGAGGCGCAGGAATTCCGCAAGCTTTCCTTCGCCACCAACATGTCGACCTTGAAAGGCATCGATCCGAATGGCTCGCACCGCGCCTGGGATCTTTACGTCAAGTCCCGCTTCATCGAGACGAAGAATCCCGGCCGTGCCCTGGTTCTTGCTTCGGGTACGCCGATCACCAACACGCTCGGCGAAATGTTCTCGGTCCAGCGCCTGCTCGGCCACGCGTCGCTAGCCGAACGTGGCCTGCACGAGTTCGACGCCTGGGCTTCAACCTTCGGCGACACCACGACCGAGCTGGAGATCCAGCCGTCCGGCAAATACAAGCCGGTTAGCCGCTTTGCCTCCTTCGTCAATGTTCCCGAGTTGATCGCCATGTTCCGCAGCTTCGCGGACGTGGTGATGCCTGGGGATCTCCGAGAATACGTTAAAGTACCTGTTATCTCGACGGGCCGGCGGCAGATCCTGACCGCCAAGCCGACGCAAGCCTTCAAGAACTACCAGACGATCCTCGACGCCCGCATCAAGGCGATCGAGATGCGTGAGGGACCTGCGCATCCCGGCGACGATATCCTGCTCTCAGTCATCACCGACGGGCGCCATGCCGCCATCGACCTGCGCCTGGTCGATCCAGCCAATGACAATGAGCCGGACAACAAGCTCAACCTGTTGGTCCAGAACGCACATCGTATCTGGCGGGAGACCGCGCAAAGTACCTACCTCCGACCGGACGGCAAACCGTTCGATCTGCCCGGTGCGGCGCAGATGATCTTTTCCGATCTCGGCACCATCAATGTAGAGAAGACCAGAGGTTTTTCGGCCTACCGCTGGATCCGCGACGAGCTCGTCCGCATGGGCGTTCCGGCATCCGAAATCGCCTTCATGCAGGACTACAAGAAAACCGAGGCGAAGCAACGCCTGTTCGCAGACGTGCGCGCCGGCAAAATTCGCTTCCTGATCGGCTCGTCAGACACGATGGGGACCGGTGTGAACGCGCAGCTTCGCCTCAAGGCGCTGCATCATCTCGACGTCCCATGGCTGCCTTCGCAGATCGAACAACGGGAGGGCCGGATCGTGCGGCAGGGCAACCAGCATGATGAGGTCGACATCTTCGCTTATGCCACGCAGGGTTCGCTCGACGCCAGCATGTGGCAGAACAACGAGCGTAAGGCCCGCTTCATCGCCGCGGCCTTGTCCGGTGACACGTCGATCCGCCGGCTCGAAGATCTTGGCGAGGGTGCTGCCAACCAGTTCGCCATGGCCAAGGCCATCGCGAGCGGCGACGAACGTCTGATGCAGAAGGCGGGGCTCGAGGCCGACATTGCCCGTCTCGAGCGGCTGCGCGCCGCCCATGGCGACGACCAGTATGCGGTGCGTCGGCAGATCCGCGATGCCGAACGCGCCATAGAGATTTCGATCCGGCGCATCGCCGAGATCGGCAGGGACATCGAGCGTCTCATTCCGACGGCCGGCGATGCGTTCGTCACGACGATCATGGGCAAGGCTTACGACGAGCGCAAGCTTGCCGGACGCGCGCTGATGAAGGAGATCCTGACTCTCGTTCAACTCCAGCAGGAGGGCGAAGTCGCCATCGCCTCAATCGGCGGCTTCGATCTCATCTATTGCGGCGAACGTTTCGGTAAGGGCGATGGATATCGCTATACGACCCTGCTTCGGCGCACTGGCGCGGACTACGAGATCGATCTGGCGGTAACTGTGACGCCGCTCGGCGCCGTCTCCCGCCTTGAGCATGCGCTTGACGGGTTTGAAGACGAGCAGAACCACTATCAACGCCGCCTGGAGGAAGCGCAGCGGCGCCTTGCCTCCTATCGCTCGCGCCAGGGCGGCGCTTTTGCCTTTGCTGACGAACTGGCCGAGAAGCGCAGGCGGCTTCGGGGCGTCGATGAGGCATTGGCGGCCGCGGCACGCGAGGAAACGGCAGACGCATCACAAGCGGCTTAAGGCACCGCCAAGTGCTGACATGCGTTCGCGACGTGGTTTTAGAAGCAGCAGCGCAGCATGCGCATAGCTGCATTGCACAATAAATGTTTTCCATCCGATCAAAAAATGATCATTGGTGGCACAGCTGATGCATATGGCGGCTTTCCTCCCAGTTCCGCCGTATCAGCTGCTCCCTCTGGAGGTAAATTGACCTCCACACTTCATGGGCCGCGGTTTCCGCTGGCCCATTTTTTTTCTGCAAATCACGCGGCCTCAGGCTTCGGGGCGCCAGAATGCCAGCATCCGCTTGGTTTCACCGGTCGTGCGCCGGCGCTGCCACTTGGGATCGCGCGACAGATACTGAAACGGATCTCTGTCTTTCCGCTCAGCTTCTTCAAGATATGCCCGCCAACGATAGTGGTTGTAGGTCTGCACCGCATTGATGGCGTAGTGCGTGGCGATCTCCCTATGACCGCGGATTACGATGAAGTTCTCATCGTTGTCCCGACTGGCGGCCTTCGAGAAATTGTGCGAACCGGTAACGACAATGGGGTCATCGCTGAACGGGTCGATCACCAGGACCTTCGAATGCGTGATTGCGTGGCCGATGCTGTTCCTGAATTCGTTCGCGGTTCCTTCGACCGCCCATCGGCCAACGGACATATCCACGCCGGTTGCCTGGGCCGTATCGAGGAAGAACCGCTCGGGAACCTGCTTCAGCAATTTGAAGTCTTCGAGCCCGTTGCTCGTCAATTGCGTCGCCACCCCGCGAACATAGAGGTCCTTCTCGCTCTGCATCCGAAGGAGGGTCCGCACCGGTTCATTCCCCGGCTGGAACATGACGAAGAAAATGCCTTGGCGCGCGCCCTTCACGAGCTCGATCAGTTCCTTGATATCGATCTCGCGGCTAACCCTGGAGAACCAGCTGTCGATCTTGGCCCCGCCAAGTGCAATGTCGCGCTTTGGCTTGTTGTTCGAGGTCAACAGATCGTCCGAGAACCCGTGGCCGGCCCCTTTGAGGAGCTCGAACTGCGCCTCGAAGTGCGCCGCGAGCTCGGCATTTTCGATCAGGATGCCGTTGTTGAGCTGCGTGCAAAGGCCGGTCGGCGTCCAATTGAAACTTCCGGTCCAGACTTTTGCGGGACGAAACAGATCCCCCTCCCGCTCTCCGATGACGACGAACTTGTTATGCGCAAGGCCGTCCGGCGCGAGGAACCTGTCGTGTATGACGCAGCCGAAACCTTTCAGCCGGGCGCGAGCCTTGGCGTTCTCATCGGCGCCATCCTGCTTGACGCTCCCGTTCGCAAGAACAATATGTGCTCGCTTGCCAATGGCCACCAGGCCATCGAGCAGCTCGTCGTCGCTGAGTTCGTAGAGTGCCGCGTGAAGTTCGAGTTGAGGGGTGCGCTCCACTTCGCTCATCATGGTGAGGACGGTTTCGCGAAGGGTTCCGCCAAGAAAATTGCGAACGCCGCGGTCGACTTCCTGGCTGATGATGACGGCTTTTTCCTTGAGCTCCTGAAGGGTGATCCCCTTCTCCTTCATGTATCGCGCCATGAACTGGGACAGGACAAAGCCTCGGTTGAAATGAACGCTTACCCCGTCGCCGCAATCGGGCGTCAGACGCAGTGTCGGTGACCAGTCGCTCGCCGGCCCATCCGTCAATTTTCCATCAACTCCGACGACCCGCGCGATGACGCGGTAGGATATGACGTCCCCGAGATCAGCGGCATGATCGGTCCAGTCGTAGCGTTGAAACGGCCACATGTCGGACGGGCTTGACCTGTAGCGTTCGCCATGCGGATCGAGCTCGACGTCGTCCTCGAACCCGACGCGATTGGACAGGAACTTTGGCTCTGCATCGCCTCGCTTGCACTGGATTGCGAAGCCCAGGCATCCGGCGATGTCTTCCTGATGTGACCACACCAGGTGAACATCGTCCGCGTTCGAAAACACCTTCAACGCGATTTCAGACATCAAACCCTCCCCTTGTTCGATCTGACCGGATCGCCAGCTACGTCGACGGGGTCATGTATAGGCAAGGAATAGTTGTGCGCGTGTGACAGTGGATCACTTCGAAGTGGGTTTGAAGCAGGAATAATCATCCAAGAAAGAATAAGGGCTGAGAGAGGTGAAACCCGTCGCAGATCGGTCCGCCGGCTGCCGCTGGCGCTCAACCGCGCCGCTCGCCATCCCGGCCACTCGTCCTTCGCAGGGCTGTCAGCCCCGCTCGTCCCTCGCGGCAGCGATGCTCGGCCGCAGTTGCACCCGGCCGGCCGCTCCGCGCTCCGGGCCGTGTCTTCGGGAAGAAAGAAGACGCGAGAAGGACCGGTAGAGGGCCGTGTCCATATCCCCGAGAAGGAACATCCCATGCAACTGATGAAACTCGATCCGCGTGCGCTCAAGGATAACCCCGACAACACGCGCCAGTCGAAGTCAACGCCGCAGGCGGACGCCCTGCTACTGGCGACGATCAAGGCAGTCGGCGTGATCCAGCCGCCCGTCATTTTCCCGGAAGCTGGCGGCAATGGTTACATAATCGAAGCCGGTCACCGTCGCACCCGCATGGCGATCGCCGCCGGCATCGAGGAAATCGACGTGATTGTCGTCGAGGCGGCCAACGACAACGGCGCGATGCGCTCGATGATCGAGAACATCGCCCGCGAACCGCTCAATCCCGTCGATCAATGGCGTGGCATCGAACGCCTGGTCGCGCTCGGCTGGACCGAGGAGGCGATTGCCGTGGCGCTCGCGCTTCCCATCCGCCAGATCCGCAAGCTTCGTTTGCTTGCCAACGTCCTGCCCGCCATGCTCGACCAGATGGTCAAGGGCGACATGCCGAACGAACAGCAACTGAGGACGATCGCGGCCGCCTCGCCCGGCGAGCAGAAGGAGGTCTGGAAAGCCCACAAGCCGAAGAAAGGCGACGCTGCGGCCTGGTGGCAGATCGCCAACGGCCTCTCTAAAACCCGCATGTATGCCCGCGATGCAAGTTTTGGCGACGATCTCCGCCAGGCATACGGCATCGAGTGGGCGGAAGATCTGTTCGGCCCGGCCGACCAGGACAATCGTTACACCACCGATGTCGAAGCCTTTCTCGGCGCGCAGCAGGAATGGATGAGCGGCAATCTCCCAAAGAAGGGCGCGATCGTCGAAGTTAACAATTGGGGCCAGCCGGAACTGCCGAAGAGGGCAAGCCAAGTCTACGGCAAGCCGGCCAAAGGCGATTGCACCGCGATGTACCTCGATCGCGACGGAAAGGTGCAGACGGCGCACTACCGGATGCCCGAGACCGGGCCCGCCAAGGGCAAGGACGATGCGGACGTCATCGATGCACCCAAGACACGGGCGGATGTCACGCGCGCAGGTTTCGACATGATCGGCGACTTCCGTACCGACGCCCTGCACGAAGCGCTTGCCCGGGCGCCGATCGAGGACGAGACGCTGATGGCGATGCTTGTTCTCGCCTTTGCCGGGCAGAACGTCTCAGTCGACGCCGGCTCGGAAACGTCGCAGCATCTCTACGGCTCCAGGCGCTTCGCGCGTCACGCCGTCCGGCTTATCGGCAAAACCGGCAAGCTCGAGTTTGACAGGGATACGCTTCGCGCGGTCGCGAGGCTGACCCTGATCGACGCGCTTTCGGCGCGCACGAACCGAACGGACAGCGGCATCGTCGCTCGCATCGCCGGCGATGCCGTCGGCGCCGACAGCTATCTCCCGAACATGGGCACGGACGAGTTCCTGTCATGCCTGTCACGGCCGTCGCTCGAAGCGTCAGGCGCGGCGGCAAATGTTCCGCCCCGGCCTCGGGTGAAGGACACACGGGCGGCCCTGATCGAGCATTTCAGGGAAGAGCGCTTCGTGCACCCCTCCGCACTTTTCGCTCCAGACGATACGAAGCTGGCCGAATGGCTCGCCGAGAACATAGAGCATGGCGGCGAGCACGACGATGCACCTGCTGAAGAGCCGGTGCACGGCATTGAGGGTGTGGGCGGCCATGAGCCGGAAGATCCGGCTGACGATGAAACTGTGGTCGAACCTGATCTGCAGACCGACGCCGATGGGTGCAACGACGATCTCGACACCCCATACGCGATCGCAGCCGAGTAGCCATCCCTCCCTTTTCCCTCCGATCGGTCTCTGCCGCCGGCCATCACCGGCGGCGGTTTTGGTTTCCAGCAATTGCCAACATCACGGAGAGCATGCATGTCCGCATCCCTAATCTATGATCTCGCCCCGATCGGTTCCATCGTCAGCTGGTCCGACGACACCCCGCGCCCGCAGGAACGCTTCAAAAAGAAGCTCGCCGCCTGGCAGATCCGCAACAGCCGAGGCCGGCTGATCCGCAAGGAAGGTCCGCGTCAGCTCGGCAACTACGCTTCGTCGGGTTATTTAACGCTCCATGAGGCGGACTTCGGCGGCAGGAACGTCGTCATGCGCGTTCACCGAACCTTCGCACTCGACTCCGACTTGGCGTTTAAGGTCATCCAACGTCCGCCGGTCGGGTCGGTCCGCGTTTTCGATCGCGCCGGTTCGTCGCGGGAGCTGGTTCACCTCGCCGAGAACCATGAAGGCGCAAAAGCGTGGCTGCGCGAGCACGGCTATCCCAACGCAGTGCTCGAACCCGTGACGGCCGACGAAATCGCCGCCGATCACATCGAAGGGAGGGCAGTATGAATACGCCAGCTCTTCAATGGTCAGAACCCGCCACCACCGAGGAACCGGAGGTGGAGTTTGAACGAAGTGCCGACGGTTTGCCGGTCGCCCGTGTGGGTGACCTCGTCTTCGCGATGGTACCCGGACGCGACGGCCGGCACTTCCTTACCAGCGCCTGGCGTGTCAGACGGCCACTTGCCGACCTCAAGCGCGGTGATTTCTACTCGCATCATGGCTCTGTCGCGGATGAAGCGGCGTTCCAAGCGCGCATGATCGAACAGGCGGAACACAGCCGCGAGCTGCGGTTGCTTGCGCGACAGACAGTCCGGATGACTTTGAGCACGCCGTGGGGGCCATCGCAGGACGCCACCGTCTACGCCGATGGCATCGTATCCCACACGACGGCCGGGCATGGCGGCTTCAAGCTTTCCGCCGCGCGCGATGCCAAGGTCCATCCGACCTTGCGGGGGGATGGCGGTTGGTACGAAGAGGACGCCGCATGGGCGATCATCGCGCTGACGTTCCCGGACGTGTTCACGACCTATGAGCGGAAGGGCGCTGACAAAACGGTCCGCGACAACTGGCCGGAGGCCTGGGAGGCGATCTACGGCCGCTCTCTCGAGCCAGGCGAGTCTCACGAGAAGGATCGCCAGGCGTTCGGGAGGGTGCATGCCGGCGATTGGATCGTCATCGCCGCGCTGCGTTCGGATCATCATCCAGGCATGACCGAGGTGATCGCCACCATCGGCGGCAGCCGCAAGGAGCTGGCCGAGGAGCGCCGGTTCCTCATCCCGAGCGACGAATATGAGGTCGGCCGGTTCGGCTTCATCATCGATGAGGCGCGACATACCGCCTATGACGGCCTTTCCAGTTTCGCCAGTCGGCGTGGGAGGGGTGCGTGATGTCCGCTTCCATAAATCCGATGGCGCAGCTGCTCAGCGCTTGCGGACGAACTCCGTGCGCAGGACCAGTCCCTTAATCGTGTCGTGCCGGCAGTCGATCTCTTCGGGGTTGTCGGTGAGTCGGATCGACCGGATGACCGTGCCCTGCTTGAGCGTTTGGCCGGCGCCTTTCACCTTGAGGTCCTTGATCAGGACCACGGAGTCTCCATCGGCAAGAACATTGCCGGATGCGTCATGGACCTCCGCAGCTTTCGCGGCCTCCGCGGCGATCTCCGAAGCCGGCCGCCATTCGCCGGTCACCTCGTCGTAGACGTAGTCGTCGTTCTGGTCGCTCATGTTTGCCCTGCCGTCGTGCCGTATTCACTTGTGATCCGCCGTGCTCTCAGCAACGGCGGCTAAACCCGTGTGAGCCTTTAGCCCGGACGTGCCACGAAATCAAATCGCAGCCAGAATCGGCGGAAAGTGGGATATCGCAGCGGCTGCGGGATCCCCTCCATTCAACGGTCTCTGTGTGTGTCGAACCAGCTCCTTGCCGGCTTGCCCTTCGGTTTCGTTGCGGTCTGAACCGGCGGCCGGTCGTTTCAAGGCCGCGTTCCGCGCCGCGGGGCGGCCGAACCACACCGTTCTCGCAAAGCAGGTCCGCGCGCTTCGCGAGGGCAGGCTACCCTGCTTGCGCGCTTCCCGGCTTCGCTCGTCCTGGCGGGCCCGGACCCTGAAACGCCCGTCTCCCGCCGGCTCCTTTCGACCGCACCGAAGGGCAGACCGGCAAGGGCCGGAACCGCTTCGGGGTAACCGTGAAAGGAACAGCCCATGGCCAAGGCCGCAACCCAATCCCGCCCGTCCGCCCGCGTTATGCAAATTCGAAAGGGCGCCACCATCGAGATGGTTAGGCTCACTTGCCCGGACGCCGCACAGGCGCTGGCGATCGCCGAGAGCTTCGGAACGGCCGTGATCGACGGTGACGGGATCCGAGACCTGCACGAGCGCCTAATCATCGAGACGGCCGAGAGCCTTTCCGACGGGCTCGGCGAACGGGCGATGCAGATCCATCTCCAACGCATCGTCGGCGCCTATGTCGGATCCGCGCACGGCGCCGGCCAGTTTTACAGCCGTGCCGTGTCCGAAGCACGTGACGCCACGGCGAAAGCGGCCAGTGACGCCCGCGACGAGGATCTCGACGGTCCCGTCGGTTACGACAGCGCCGCTCAGCGCAAGCGCGAATTTGCCGGCGACATGGGCGTTCAGTCCCATTCTCTCCGCATGGCTGCCGAAGGCGCCGTCGCCGCTTACGAACAGGTGGTCGGCGAGGTCTGGAAGCCGTTCGACCGCCCGGTCGACAACCCCGGCGCATCACTCGACCGCAAGGCGGCCGAAGCGCAGATGGCGGCACTTGGCTGATCTGCTTCCGGCGGGGCTTCGGTCCCGCCTTCTCTTCTCTTGCCGACCGACGGCTGGCTCCTTTTGAGCCAGCCTTTTCGTATGTCGAAGGCAAAGCGAAAGGGGGAAGACGATCAGCTTGGGCGCCATCGCTTACCCGTCCGGCTCTGGTCCTGCCGGGGCCGGGATTTAAGCCGCAAGGGCTTCGCCCTCCTCCACATGCGTTCCGGCGCTTGTCCAGCGTGCGCCCTCCCCTTTACCCCGGCCCTTGGACCGCCGTGACAGGTCGCGATCGGCCCGGCTTGGAAATTGGAGGTATCGGAAAAATGAGCAGGAAGCATGAAACGCAGCGTGCGGACATCTATAGCCGTATCGCAGATCGGATCATCGAGGACCTGGCCCGCGGCGTGAAACCATGGATGAAGCCCTGGCATGACCGCAACATGCATGGCCGGATCACACGCCCGCTTCGGCACAACGGACAACCCTATTCCGGAATGAACGTTCTGCTGCTTTGGTCAGAAGGCATCGCCCGAGGCTTCGCTTCGCCGATGTGGATGACGTTCAAGCAGGCGTTGGAATTGGGCGCGGCGGTCCGCAAGGGCGAAACCGGCTCCACGGTCGTCTTTGCCAGCCGCTTCACAAAAACGGAAGGCGACGGCAACGGCGGTGAGGTCGATCGCGAGATCCCCTTCTTGAAGACCTACTCCGTATTCAATGTCGAGCAGATCGACGGGCTGCCGGAAGACTATTATCACCGGCCGACACCGGTTTGCGATCCTGTTGCACGGATCCAGACCGCCGATCGCTTCTTCCGCAACACCGGCGCCGTGATCCGCCATGGCGGAAACCAGGCTTTCTTTGCGCCTGCCAGCGATCTCATTCAAATGCCGATGTTCGAGAGCTTCAGGGACGCGGCAAGCTACTATGCGACGCTTAGCCATGAGGCCACGCATTGGACCGCGCCGGCGCATCGTGTCGGCCGTGATCTCAGCCGCTATGCCAAGGACAAGACGGAGCGCGCACGAGAGGAATTGATCGCCGAGCTCGGCAGTTGTTTCCTGTGCGCGGACCTTGGCATCGCACCGGAGCTGGAGCCTCGGCCGGACCATGCGTCTTACCTCGCCTCCTGGCTCAACGTCCTGGCCGACGATAAGCGGGCGATCTTCCAGGCTGCGGCCCATGCCCAGCGTGCGGTAAGCTTCTTGCACAGTCTGCAGTCCGGTCAAGCCGAGGAGAGAGCAGCTGCGTAGCACCGCTCAGGGTCGGTCGTTGTGCCGCCAACGGCCGACAGCTCTTTCTGCTCTCTTTCGGTGAGGATGTCCTGTTCGGGCGTGAGGTCCAGCCTTCCCCAGATCGAGGTTTTCCGGTCGGTGGACTTGCGCTTTCGCGACGGCTTGATTTCGACGATAACCGGCTTTGTCTGCTGACGCATAGATCGTCCAGGCGACCAATCGCGAGCACGACGATATCTCCTTGGTTCCAGGAGGCAATGGCCGGTCGCGACGGGTTGTCGCCTGCGAAGTCGACCCCGTGACATGGAGACCAGGCAACGGATTTGCCCCTGCAAATGCTCCGTCACGGCGACACGCGGCGGGGTCGCCATCACCATGTTCCTTCGATCCGCTGCGTTAGGCCACTCCCCCGCGGGCTCGATGAGGCATGTCTGATCGGAGAGCGGCTGCGCCTCGATCGTCCTCCCGCAACCGCCGTCGAAAACTTTCTTCCCCTGAGCGCTCAGGCGCTCATTCCTCGCGGAGCAACAAAGCTTCTCCCGGCCGCCCTTTACGCTGTTTCGGCCCTTCGGGTGCGGTCCGATCGTCCCCGATCCCTGCGACAGCCATCGAGGCCGCGGTGGGCGCGGCCCGATACAACGAAAGGAACATGACAATGGCAACCATCGGCACGTTCACCACCACCGAAACCGGCTTCAGCGGCTCGATCCGCACGCTCGCCCTCAACGTCAAGGCTCGCATTGCCCGCGTCGAAAACCCCTCCGACAAGGGCCCGCACTTCCGCATCTACGCAGGCAATGTGGAGCTGGGCGCGGCCTGGCAAAAACGCTCGGCTGAGACCGACCGCGACTACCTCTCGGTCAAGCTCGATGACCCGAGCTTCCCCGCGCCGATATACGCAACGCTCGCCGAGGTCGAAGGCGAGGACGGCTACCAGCTGATCTGGTCCCGTCCCAACCGGGACTGAGATCCGGACGAGGCCCCGCCGCAAGGCGGGGCCAACGGCCGTGTCGACAAAGCCGGACGGGGCATCGAGCCCGGTCCGGCTTTTCTGGTGCCACACGGGACAGGAGGTCTGCTCAGATCCGAGGATGGTGCCGGGAGGAAATGCCGGCTTCAAGGACTTCGTGGTACCCCCAATTTCGCGCCAACGCCGTGAACGACGTCCCCACGAAATCGGCTCCCCCACTCGCCGCCGCTGGCGGTCGCTTGCGCGCTCCCTGATCCCGTCATCTCCTCTCGCCGTCGGTTGCCATCTTTCTCAAACGTCAAGGAGATGATGATGACGATCGAACAGCACATCGAAGAGCTGCGCCGCGAACTGAAGACTGTTTGCGATCCCACCGAGCGTCGGCAGATCGAGGCCGAGCTCCAACTCGCCGAGGCCGAACTGATCGTGACGCTGGCCGAACAGGCGGGCGGGATCGAGGCTGAGCCGCCTTTCTGAGGCGGCATACCGCCAACAGGCGCCAAATGCGTGCACGATAGAGGCGACACGGCGACTGCTGCCTTTCTCCCTTCGACTGGCCGTCATCTGCATCGGGGACGTTGCAGCCTGTTCGTCACGACGCAACCTGCCGCCGCCTGAATTTTCTCCCGCCGTTTGAACGGCACCTCTCGCTCCAAAATCCCGTCGCCCGCAGGTCCTCCACTCCCGTTCCGGCCACGAAGGTGCGTCCCTCCTTTCCGGTCCGACAACTATCCTCGCGATGACCGCAATTCGAAAGGAGATTCGTTATGCGACAGCTCGCTCAATTCCTCGGCGCAACCGCGCATGGGCTCCGCGCCCTCAGCCGAGTGCTCTGTCATTTCTTCAGCAAGGGAAAGCTCGCGATCAAGATCCCATTCTTCGTGGAAATCGAGGCTTCATTCGAAACCGACCGGAATCGGCGCCGATGAGGCGTGAGCCCGCTTCGGCGGGCCCTTTTTCATGTGGTCACCAACGTCGGCGGACGATAACCGCGCTTTCGTTTCTGCCTGAGTAGATGGAGAAACAGCTGCACCGCATCTTCTTCCCGGTCGAAATGATGGATCATTTGCTGACCCGAGGCACCGATGCGCCCCCACCGCCGCGTCAAACAGGCATCGCCGAACAAAGTCGGCTCAATCGACATGGCATAATAACGGGCCATGTTCTTCGAGGTGTCCGTACGTTCGACGTAGAGCTGATAGGGCTGCGCGATCATACCGACAGAATCGGAGATTTTCCCGGCAGCGTCCAACGACACTTATGAATCGGTCGCCAGTGATCGATTCATAACGGTGATGTGTTGGTGCCTGAACAGTGGCGCCTAGATCAAGTTCTGGCCGCCATCTATGCGAATCGTCTGGCCGGTCGTGAAGTCACTTCCCATGACGTCCCGTTGCAGAATCGCCTGGTTTATCGCCGAGTCCCAGGAGACACAGCGCATCATCAAGAGACTCGACCTGATGGTGAGCGAGCCGTTCCCGGCTCGGCGTCATGTCAGGCACCTGGATGACCGTCGATATTCCCGCGGCGATTGCTGAGCGTACGCCAAGATCACTGTCATCAAGCGCGACACAATGCTCGGGGGAAAGGCCCAGCCGGCGGGCGCCCTCGATATATACATGGGGCGCCGGCTTTCCTCGGCTGACCTGATCGACCCCAACCACCGCATTGACCCGATCGAAGAGGCCCGCTCGCCTGAGCTTCCACTCCGCTTTCGCCGTCACACTGTTCGTCGCAATCGAGCGAGGAAGGCCATGGGCGTCGAGGGCATCGAAGAATCTGTGAACGCCTGGTCGAAGCGGCATCTCGTCCTGCATGTGGCGATCGATGATCCCGTTCCACGCCTCCTCCAACGCAACGCTGTCGAGATTCGCACCGAGCTCATGATTGATAAGGCGGGTGGCTTCATCATGGTCAAGCCCGACAAGCCGATGAAAGAAACCCTGCTCAACAGCGTAGCCGAATTCGCGCAGGACCTCGGGACCTGTTTGCGCCTGCAGGCGCTCGGTGTCCAAAAGCAGCCCGTCCAGGTCGAGAACAACGCCTGCAAATGTCAAAGCCATTGTATGCTCTTTCGATCGCGGCGGTCGGATCAGTGATCACAACAACTGACCCCAGGTCGCTCACAAGCTTCCTCGGCGGCCTTAAAGACGTTCGCCAGGCCTGAGGTGAGACCCTTACCAAATACTCTGGTTGGTAACGATTCCCGACCGATGTCGGCCGCCTCCTCGCGCTCCGGAGACGACCCGGTTTTTTATAGAGCCGTGCCGTTACCCTCACAGGCGCGGATTACTTGTTCATCGCGTCCTTGAGCGCCTTTGCCGGCTGAAAGGTCAACTTCTTGGCGGCAGCCACCTTGATCGTCGCGCCGGTTGCGGGATTACGCGCATCGCGCTCCGGCGTTTCCTTGACCTTGAACTTCCCAAACTGGGGAATTGAAGTCTCGGCGCCCGACGTTGCTGCAGCAGCAACAGCCGCGAAAACAGCCTCGACTATGGTCTTGCTCTGCGCCTTCGTCAGACCGTAGTCGGTGGCGATCTTGTCGGCGATTTCAGTGGTGGTGGTCATGATTGAGCCCTCATTATGTCCGCGGAAACATTTCCACCGGATCCATCCATTGTCACGGCTCGGCGGGTGTGCGATCCAGACAATCATATTCATTTTCCACAGCTTGCTGACCGGCAACGGATCTTTCCGGCAGCTGGCGCCACCCCACACGCGTTCCGGGACTCCTTGAAACAGCGGCACGAGGCTGTATTCAGCCCTGCGGCAAGGCTTATGCACTGGCATTTATCCCCGCAAGGATGTAATGGCGCATGAAAGACATTCGAAGGTCATGATGGAAGAGACGGTCCAAATCGGAAACCGTGGCGACTTTGGGCTCTGGGCGATTGAAGTTGCCAAGCAAATTGTCGGCGAGCAAGGCTTCGACCTTGCGAAGGCGGCACGTGACGGCACGGAGGATGATGTCCGCGCTGCCGGCAACGCTTTGGGCCAGGCGATCACAAATGCGCTGCTCGAAGTCTATGACGGGCTGCTGCAGGAAGCTCCCGCGGACGCGACGTAAGACTTCACCGCTTCTCAGCGCTGGCCCGGAAGAACACATTTGGCTTTACGCACGCCTTCATGTCCTCACGCCGAAACCAGATCGCGCGCCCGCATCTGAGCGGTGCATTTCCGGCCGTGAACACGATCTGCTCGTCAGCCCGCATACGAAGAACTTCATGTGGCTGGATCAATGGTCGCGCGGCCAACTGCTTCGAGCGTGTGCGGGAAGAACCCTTGGACTGGAAACTGCGGCTGACCTGATCGATCTCGACCGTGGTCATGCCGCAGCGTCGGGAAATATAATCGGCCGTTTCCGGATCGTTGATCGCGGCGAAGGAAATCCAGCTCGCGCTCTCGAACCACTTGCTGGCGGCGTCCCGCCCTCCATAGGTCTCGCGCATCTGTCCGATCGACTGGTAGATCATGGTGAGCATGATCCCGTATTTGCGACCGGCATCTCGGGCTGTCTCGAGGATCCGCATGTAACCGAGGCGCGCCACCTCGTCGAGGAGGAAGAGCGCCCTGCCCTCCATCTCGCCATTGCGGTTGTAGATTGCGTTCAGGAACGAGCCGATGATGACGCGTGCCAGGCCGGCATGTGTTTCCAACGTCTTCAGATCGACGTTGATGAAGACGTCTGTGTTTCCTTCAGCAATATCGCTTGTCGTGAACGTCGTTCCAGAAACCAGTGCGGCGTAGTTCGGGTAGGAAAGCCAGTGCGTTTCCTTCACCGCATTGGCGTAGACGCCCGAGAAGGTTTCGGGGGTCATGTTCACGAAGGCCGCAACGTTTTCCTTCACGAAGTCCGAGTTCGAATTGTGGTAGATCGACTGGAGGCGTTCGCGCAGCTTGGGTTCCGGCTCGGAGAGATTCTTGCGCACCTGGCGCAGCGTCTGCTCCGGCTCCCTGGTGTGACCGGAGAGGCAAACGTCGGCGATGAGTGCTGTCAGCAACTGCAGAGCCGAGGCGCGGAAGAAGTCGTCGCGCACGCCACGCGCGCCGCCGCTGTCGCTCATGATCCACGAGGCAACGGAAGCAATATCCTCCTCCTTGGTTCCGCCGAAACGCCCGATCCAGTCGATCGCGTTGAAGCCGATTTCCGAGTTCTTCGGGTCGAGGACGAAGACGTCGCGGTTGGCACCGCCTCTGTGTTTTGAGACCATAGGCGCGACCTCGTTCGAAGGATCGAGAAGGACAAGGGCGCCGCCCCATTTGAGCGCGGTCGGGATCGTGACAGACGTCGTCTTGAAGCCGCCGGAGCCTGCGAAGACGATGCCGTGCGACGGGCCGAACGAGCCGTCGAAACATAGAAGCGGCGCCTTGCCGCCGGCGCCCCACGTCTCGGCGCTGTCGGCGCGAAACGACTGTGCCGCCACGCTATCCTTGTCGACGCAGTAACGCTCGCCGATCACGATGCCGCCACTCTCCGGAAACACCTTTTCCGCTTCCGGTAGTTTCATCCACTCAGCCTCGCCGTACAGTGCCCGCTTTCCATAGATACGCTTCGGTTCGGCTTTGGCGAAGGCCGCGTTGCCGGCGATCACCACCCGCAAGCCGAAGAGCGCCGACATCAGCGCGGCACCGGCCCCGATCGTCGTCGCCGGATCGACATAGGAGAAGATGGACTTTCCCCGCGGAACTTGTGCAGCGAATGCAGACAACCTGACGAATTCGCGCATTGCAGCGATCAGGATCGTCGCTGTCGCTCCGGCGAGGACGCCCCATCCTGCCGTTCTGATCCTCGCCGAGCCGGCGCTGGCGAACAGGAAGACGATGCCGAGTAGTGCCGCGACGAGATAGGGCAGAGCGATGCCGGCGCGGCCGAGTGTCTGCTGCGCGGCCTCCGATTTTCCGAAAGCGGGCAGCCAGTTTTCGGTCCCCGCCATACCGATGATGACAAGAAGCATCAGAGCGCAGGGCGCGAGGAACAGCATGACCCTAGTCATCGGTCTCACCAAAAGCCTCTGCACCGATCGCGCTGAGCCGCGAGCGCTCGTGCTCGTCTCCCTTCAGCCGCCGGCTTGCATCGATGAGGAGCCCGAGTAGCAGCGCCCGCTTCTCATAGCGCATCCCCGCCTTGACGATCAGGCCGCCGAGCTCGATCTTCTCCCGCGTGTCCTTCTTGCGGGCGCCGGATGTCGTGGTTCTTCGCATCCGGTCAAGCCTCACCAGTCCGGCCCGGAGTCGCGCCAGACGCGTCCTGCGTGGCGGGCGGGGCGCTCTCGCCGTCGCCGCCTCCCCTTTTCCCTCCGGTCGATGGGGCCTCGCCTCCGCGAAACTGCTTCGCCAGATCCTCGAACGCCGCCTGGAGCTCCGCCTCCTCGACTTCGATCTCGCCAAGCCCGGCCTTCAGTGCGATCCGGCCGATGCGCTCGGCCTCGCGGGTCTCGGCCAGCTTGAGCTGCTCCTGGAGCCTGGCGATTTCGTTGCGGATCTTCGAGGAGGGTTTCTTCATTCCGACCGTCTCCTTTGGGTGCGAAAGTTTGTCTTTCGGACCCAATCTTGCGGAGGTAAGTGCGGAACGCACTACTGTGAATCCTACAATCGCCAAGGGCGATGCTTTGGTGAATGATCCCGGCCGCTCGATGAGAGCGGCATCCAAGGGCGCAATTATACGTCGCTGGCGCGACGTTCTTCTTGAGAGCGCCTGGCGGGGCCGATCTCGCGGTCGAGCCGATTTCGCTCACAACCGGGAAAGAATTCCGCCGTGGCCGTCCCTCATTTCTCCGTCAGCATCGTAGCCCGCGGCTCCGGCCGCAGCGCCGTCCTGTCGGCGGCGTACCGGCATTGCGCGAAGATGGAGTACGAGCGGGAGGCGCGGACCATCGACTATCGCGCCAAGCGGGGCTTGCTGCACGAGGAGTTCGTCATCCCGGGCGATGCGCCGCAATGGCTCGGGGCGATGATTGCCGATCACTCGGTCTCTGGCGCTTCCGAAGCGTTCTGGAACAAGGTCGAGGTTTTCGAGAAACGCTCCGACGCGCAGCTTGCCAAGGACATCACCATCGCCCTGCCGGTTGAACTTTCGACCGAGCAGAGCATCGCGCTGATGCGGGATTTCGTCGAGCGGCACATCACCTCGAACGGCATGGTTGCCGACTGGGTCTACCACGACGCGCCCGACAATCCACATGTGCATCTGATGACGACGCTCAGGCCACTGACCGAAAATGGATTCGGCGCCAAGAAGCTGCCCGTAGTCGGGCCGGACGGCAATCCGATCCGCAACGACGCCGGCAAGATTGTCTACGAGCTTTGGGCCGGCAGCGCCGACGACTTCAACGCCTTTCGCGACGGCTGGTTCGCCTGCCAGAACAAGCATCTCGCGCTCGCCGGTCTCGACATCAGCGTCGACGGCCGTTCCTTCGAAAAGCAGGGTATCGAGCTCACGCCGACCATTCATCTCGGCGTCGGCGCCAAGGCGATCGAACGGAAGTCAGCGGAAGCGGACCGGGACATTTCGCTGGAACGGCTGGAGCTGCAGGAGGAGCGTCGAGCCGAAAACGCCCGCCGCATCCAGCGCCGTCCGGAGATCGTGCTCGACCTGATCACCCGCGAGAAGAGCGTCTTCGACGAACGCGACGTCGCCAAGGTCCTGCACCGCTATATCGGCGATGCCCGCCTGTTCCAGATCCTGATGGCAAGGATCCTGCAGAGCCCAGAAACGCTCCGTCTCGAGCGCGAGCGGATCGAATTTTCGAGCGGAACCCGAGCGCCGGCCAAGTACACGACGCGGGAGCTTATCCGGCTCGAAGCGCAGATAGCTAATCGGGCGTTATGGCTGTCTCAACGATCGTCCCACGATGTTCGGGACGCGGTGTTGGATGCGACGTTCGCGCGCCATTTCCGCCTCTCGGAGGAGCAGACGAGTGCAATCGCGCACGTTGCCGGCGGCGAGCGCATTGCCGCAGTGATTGGCCGTGCCGGTGCCGGCAAGACGACGATGATGAAGGCGGCTCGCGAAGCCTGGGAGGCCGCCGGATACCGCGTCGTGGGTGGCGCCCTTGCCGGCAAAGCCGCTGAGGGTCTGGAGAAGGAAGCCGGCATCCTGTCCCGCACGCTGTCGTCCTGGGAGCTTCGCTGGAAGGAGGGCCGGAACCAGCTCGACGACAGGACCGTCTTCGTACTCGATGAAGCCGGCATGGTCTCGTCAAGGCAGATGGCGCTATTCGTCGAAGCGGCGGTCAACGCCGGCGCCAAACTCGTGCTGATCGGCGATCCGGAACAGTTGCAGCCGATCGAAGCGGGTGCGGCCTTCCGCGGCATTGCCGATCGCGTCGGTTATGCCGAGCTCGAAACCATCTATCGCCAACGCCAGCAGTGGATGCGCGACGCTTCCGTTGATCTTGCACGCGGGAATGTCCGCAATGCGGTCGAGGCCTATCGTGCGCAGGGCCACGTCAACGGATCGGAGCTGAAGGCCGATGCGGTGCGGGCGCTGATCGCCGATTGGAACCGCGACTACGATCCAGCCAAATCTTCGCTGATCCTCGCCCATCTGCGTCGCGACGTGCGGATCCTCAACGAAATGGCGCGCGCAAAGCTCGTCGAACGCGGCATCGTCGCCGATGGTTTTGTCTTCCGGACCGAAGACGGTAACCGGAAATTCGCCGCTGGAGACCAAATCGTATTCCTGAAGAATGAGGGTTCGCTCGGTGTCAAGAACGGCATGTTGGCGAAGGTCGTGAACGCAGCGCCCGGGCGTATCGTTGCAGAAGTCGGAGAAGGCGAACACCGCCGCCAGGTCACGGTCGAACAACGGTTCTACAGTCATGTCGATCACGGCTATGCCACCACGATCCACAAAAGCCAGGGTGCCACCGTCGACCGGGTGAAGGTGCTGGCGTCCTTGTCGCTCGATCGCCATCTCAGCTACGTCGTCATGACCCGTCACCGCGACGACTTTGGTCTCTATTACGGCCGTCGATCCTTCGCCAAGGCAGGCGGCCTTATTCCGATCCTGTCGCGGAAGAATGCCAAGGAAACGACGCTCGATTATGTGCACGGCAGCTTTTACTGGCAGGCGCTTCGCTTCGCCGAGGCCCGTGGCCTTCACCTCGTCAACGTCGCGCGCACGG
This sequence comes from Sinorhizobium mexicanum, assembly GCF_013488225.1. Lineage (NCBI taxonomy): Bacteria > Pseudomonadati > Pseudomonadota > Alphaproteobacteria > Hyphomicrobiales > Rhizobiaceae > Sinorhizobium > Sinorhizobium mexicanum. Next base: position 433,562 of record NZ_CP041240.1, read on the forward strand.
TCGTACGCGACCGGCTCGACTGGACCATCCGGCAGAAATCGAAGCTCATCGAACTCGGCGCACGTCTGGCGACGATCGCCGGCAAGCTTGGTCTGTCTGCCCCCGCGGTCAGGACCTCTCAATCGCACACCATTAAGGAGTCGAAACCGATGGTACCAGGCATTACCACGTTCCCAAATTCTCTGGAGCAGAGTGTCGAAGACCGGCTTGCCGCCGACCCCGGCTTGAAGAAGCAATGGGAGGAGGTCTCGTCGCGCTTCCATCTCGTTTATGCTGAGCCGCAAGCGGCGTTCAAGGCAGTCAATGTCGATGCGATACTGAAGGACGAAGCCGCGGCGATATCCACCATCGCCAGGATCGGCTCCGAGCCGGAAAGCTTTGGCGCGCTGAAAGGCAGGACCGGGATCCTTGCCAGCCGCACCGACAAGCAGAGCCGAGAAACGGCCGTCACCAGTGCGCCTGCGCTCTCCCGAAACCTGGAGCGCTATCTGCGTCAGCGGACGGAGGCCGAACGCAAATATGAAGCTGAGGAGCGCACCGTCCGTCTGAAGGTCTCCCTCGACATCCCGGCGCTGTCGTCGGCGGCAAAGCAGACGCTCGAGCGCGTCCGAGACGCCATCGACCGGAACGATCTTCCGGCAGGCCTCGAATACGCGCTCTCGGACAAGATGGTGAAAGCGGAACTCGAAGGATTTGCGAGAGCCGTATCGGAACGTTTCGGCGAACGCACCTTCCTGTCACTCGCCGCCAAGGACACGAACGGTCAGCCGTTCCAGTCCGTGACATCAGGCATGTCGGCGGGGCAGAAGGCGGAAGTACAATCTGCCTGGAACTCGATGCGGACGGTCCAGCAACTTTCCGCACATGAGCGCACAACCGAAGCATTGAAGCAGGCGGAAACACTGCGGCAAACGAAGAGCCAGGGGCTCTCGCTCAAATGACGGCTGCAACTCGAACAGGACCGCGGGCGTTCGCGCGGCGAAGGCAATCCGCCATCACCCTATCGATTTCTGCCGCTGCCATCGCACTGGTCGCACTGACGGGCTTCCCGGGCGGCTATCGGATCAATCTGACGCCGAGCGAGCCGCTCGGTCTCTGGCGCATTGTTCCGCTCGACGGTCCGGCTGACGTCGGCGACCTGGTGTTCATCTGCCCGCCGGACACAGCCAGCATCCGGGAGGCGAGAGCGCGGGGCTATCTCCGCTCCGGTCTTTGCCCGGGCGGTGTCGCACCGCTCATCAAGACGGTCGTCGCGGTTGGCGGCCAGCGCGTCGAAATTGCGGCCGAGGTGACGATCGACGGGCGCATGCTTCCTACGTCCACTTTGGCGGAGAAAGACGGCAAGGGTCGACCGCTGACGCCCTTCGCAAGCGGTGTCGTGCCGCGCGGACAGGTCTTCCTGCATTCGGCTTTCGCCGGCTCGTTCGACTCCCGCTACTTCGGGCCAGTGCCGACTTCCAGCATTCTCGGCCTGGCGCAGGAGGTGCTGACCTATGCACCGTGATTGCCTCGGACCGACTTTGCTCATAATCGCATCGGTCATCGCCGGCACGGTGGCATGGAGCGGCCACATACTGCTGCTGCCGGCGGCACTCGGGTTTCCCGTCCTCTGGTCGCTGGCGCGAACGAGGCACACGGCAACGCTCGTGTCTGCCGCATACTTCCTGTCAGCGTCACGCGGCCTGCCGCAAGGCGTGGCAGCCTTCTATGCGTCCGATCTCTGGCCCGGTCTGCTGCTGTGGTTGGCCGCCTCCGCAAGCTTTGTTGCGGTGCATGCGCTGTTGTGGACGAAGGATACCGGCCGTCGCCCGGCTCGCTATGTTCTGGCGGCCGCCCTGATGGCAATTCCCCCTTTCGGCATTACCGGCTGGGGGCATCCCGTCACGGCCGCCGGCGTGCTGTTTCCGGCATGGGGATGCTGGGGACTGGCTGTCACGACAGCCGGCCTCGCGGGCCTCGTTTCCCGCCTATGGCCGGCTGTCGCCATTGCCCTCACAGGCTTTTGGCTCTGGTCCGCCGCATTCTGGACCGAGCCGAAGCTACCGGAAGCATGGCGGGGCGTCGATCTCGAACTAGGTGCTTCGCTCGGACGGAACACCAGCATGCTGCGCCACCGTGATCTGATTGCAACGGTGACCGAACGAGCCTCGGACGGTGCTCGATACATTGTCCTTCCCGAGAGCGCTTTGGGCTTTTGGACGCCGACAATTGAGCGCCTCTGGACCCGTTCGCTGGCAGGACAAGATGCGACGGTTCTCGCGGGTGCCGCAATCGTCGACGCGGACGGATACGACAATGTCATCGTTGCGATTTCCTTTGAGGGCAGTCAGATTCTCTACCGGGAACGGATGCCGGTTCCAGGCTCTATGTGGCAGCCCTGGAGGCGGCTCTTCGGCGGCAGCGCCGGTGCAAACGCGCATTTCTTTGCAAATCCGGTCGTGGCTCTCGACCCCGGCCGCGCCGCGCTGCTGATCTGCTACGAACAACTGATTATCTGGCCGATACTGCAATCGATGCTCGGCGATCCCGACTTGATCGTTGCGATCGGCAACGGCTGGTGGACCAGAGGAACATCCATCGTCGCCATCCAGCGCGCCAGCACCGCGGCGTGGGCGAAGCTGTTCGGCAAGCCGCTCGTTTTTTCTTTCAACAGCTGATACCGAGGAGACCCCATGCTCGACGCTACCCTGATCAAAGATTGTGCCGACCCCTCTCTCAAGCCGGCGATCGTAGAGCAGTTCGTCACGGCGGGGGGCTCGGCCGACCCACTTGCCGTGACCGTCCGATCGGGCGGTCTGCTGATCCTTGTGCCGGGGGCCAAGTCGGCCGATGAAGCGATCGCTATCGTGCGGCAATATGCCGGAAAGGCTGTCGTCCGCGTCGGTCTGACGCAGTTTCCGGCTGGTGTGGGCGTCAAGGATCCGGCCGACCTGAAGCCGGATCTGGTCGAGCCTTGCGAGAACCTGCGCAAGGGCACGGCGATGTTCGCCAAGATCCTCAGGATCGTTGGCAAGTGGTATGGCAATCCGACGAACGACGACGTCTTCCCGCAGATCTTCGAGGATGCTGTCTACGCATGGAAAACCGGCGAGTTCGAGGGTGTGGGGGTGTTTCAGGCTCCTGATCCGGGTGGGAACACCGGGACGCGAAATGTGTCGCCTTCGGGCGACGGCAGCGACAGCCACCCAGGAGATGCCACCGCCGAAACGCCCGACGCCAGCAAGTTTGGTTCGGCCGAGATTCGGATCGACCTGTCGAGGATCGGAGGCAAATGACGATGCCCGCGCTACAGCCGGGAATGTCCCCCGATTGGAAATGAGATCTGCTTGGCTCGCGCGCAAGTCAGCCGGGTGTTGTCACGAGCGCGGCTGGCCTCAATCGCTCCGATAGCGCACGCTCAACCCGATAGGTCTGCCAATTCTTCCTGCGTGAGGTTGATCGCCATGACCTCCTTGAGATCCATAACGTTTCCGCAATCCTCGGACATTGGCGTCTTGCCGATGAAGAATGACTTCGCGCCAGCGCTCGATCCCTCCGTCTTGAGCCAGTTCTTCAAAGCCGGCGGGACGAACATTTCGCCCGGCAGAAAAAGTGGCAATCCCAGCAGGAAGAGCTCGCTGGAATCGTCGAGGCGCTGGGGTATGTCCCTGATGTTGCCCCGGAGGATGAAGACTGATGCTCAGATCAGTCCGCGGTCCTTGGCAATCGCGACAAGCTGGGGAACAGTCTTGGCGTCGAACTTTCGACGCGCGCTGTCCAGATAGTGCTGCACCGTCCTGGCATTGATGCCCGTTAGCATCGCGGTATCCGGCGCGCTCCTTCCCTTTATCGCCCACATGAGGCACATGGCCTCCCTTGGTGAAAGCATCCGCCTCGGCGCGACGAGCGTCGTAGCGCCTATGATCTTCAAGCGGTAATGGATGGCCATGACCGCCTGCATTGCCTTTCGGCCGCCCTGCAGTTTCGAAATATCCGCCTTCCGCTCCGATGACGCCAAGGTCAGCATCATCGTCGAGCCATAACTTCCTTCGACCGGAATCGTTACGCCGCTATAAATGCCGTGTTCGACCGCCTGGTCGCGAAATCGCCTGAGGTCGGAAGATCCGCAATCCGGCCAGTCGTCGGCCGTCCAGGCAAACATGTCCATGCGACGCTTGGCCTCCGTAACAACCGGGTCGAGGCGAGCGTAGTGACTGGTGAGATAAACGCCCTGCCATGCCTTCGGGTAGGAATTGAAGGTCCGGACCTCGGCGCCTTCGGTTTCCAGATAGGCAAAACGCTCGAATCCGCATGCCTGCGCGAAGCTCTTGACTGCGCACTTGATCATACGTTCATCGTGCGCGGCTTCCGCCATGTCGATGAGAGAGCGAAAGTCTTCGTCCACTGACTTTTCTCCTTCCTGTTGAGCCAAGAGGGCCTTCAATTTCGCCGCGATTGTCACGGCGTTCACACTAGACGCAACCATGCGGGTGGCCGAATCTGCATCAATCGTCGGATCGCGACCGTACACTCATGCTGCCGTCGCGAACCGAGGTCTAACACGTTCTACGCGCATTCAAGCCAGTGTCGATCTAAAACACGACTCGAAAATGTAACGTTCTACCGGCGCCGGCTTCGTAAAGAGCTGCCTGAAATGACGATATGGAGCAACCGCGCCGGCCGATCCTCTTTCGAAAAGACAAATTCCGACGGCCTCTCAGTTAAAATTGGTCGGTCGACTGCTTTAAAACGGACGGAGATTCAGCTAAAGATAGACGCATGGTAGACACCGTGCTTCGTAAACCGCTGATCGGTCGTAAAGCTCGTCCGGTAATCGAGACGGCGCTTGCCGATACTCGTGTTGTCCTGATAGCGGGCCCGCGGCAAGCTGGAAAGACCACTCTCGCCCGCCAGTTCTCAGGCTCTGATCGCGCTTATGTCACCCTTGACGACGCCGGCGCCCTGAATGCCGCCAAAACGGATCCGGTCGGATTTATCCGGGGTCTTAATAGAGCCGTAATCGATGAGGTTCAGCGCGCTCCCGAACTGATATTGGCCATCAAGGAAAGCGTAGACCGTGAGGACGCTCCCGGCAGATTTCTGCTCACGGGTTCTGCCAATCTGGCGACTGTCCCTGCGATTGCCGATTCGCTTGCAGGACGCATGGCCGTGGTTCCCCTCCTGCCCTTCGCCCAGTCCGAACTCCGTTCCACTCCAGGTCGATTGCTGGATCGGCTATTCGCTGGCGAGGAACCTGAGACCGGTGATGGGACTGTATTTGGTGACGACCTCCTGGAGACCGTACTGCGCGGTGGCTATCCGGAAGTCTTGCGCAGAGCGACTCCTGCCCGCCGCGTTGCCTGGTTGGAGGACTATGTCGCGCTGATTCTCGATCGGGACGTTCGAGACATCGCCAACATCGACCAGCTCGATCGGCTTCCGCGATTGTTGGATGTACTTGCGGAACATGCCGGCCAACTGGTGAACCACAGCAGTTTCGGTGCCGCATTGGGGCTGTCCAGTGTGACCGCTCAGAAATATGTCGCCATACTCGAGCGGCTTTTTCTGGTCAGGACGCTGACGCCGTGGTCGAACAATCGCTTGAGCCGGTTGATAAAGACACCCAAATTGCACTTTCTCGATACAGGACTGCTGGCGAGCCTGCGGGAGGAAGAAGCCGATGTCTTGCGCGAAAACAGAACCCGGTTTGGAGCATTGCTCGAGAGCTTCGTCGTTTCCGAGCTTTTGAAATTGGCGTCGTGGTCGGAGCGTCGTCTGTCATTCTCGCACTATAGGACGAAGGATAAGGATGAGGTCGATGTCGTAATCGAGGACCGGCGCGGTCGCATCGTCGGCATAGAGGTCAAGGCATCAGCGACGGTGAAGGCTGACGATTTTAGGGGATTGCGACAGTTGCAAGAAGCCGTTGGCGATCGTTTTGTCAGAGGACTGGTCTTGCACGATCATGACCGTGTAACGCCTTTCGGAGAGAAATTACATGCAGCACCGCTGTCCATTCTGTGGACTATGTAATTGCAAAGGGCATCGAGGATTTTCCAAACCGGTGAGCACGGATCAAATGTAAGTTCGGTGAGGTTCACGCCGAGAGCTTGCGCCAGCTCATAGGGTAAGGATTGTCGGTTTACGCCGCCGACGCTCCAGGCCAGTGCTATACTGTCGGCTAAAACCCCGAACGGGCTTCTACGTCCTTCTAAGTAAGTCTCTGCTGCGACGAAACGAGCGAAATTTCTCCCCACGGGTTTGCGTATATTCATGTGCGGAAGATCGCGGTTTTTAAGCCTGTTCGCTACTCTATCTGTCAAGCTCGATGGTCGACTTGACATGTTCGTCCGGTCACCGCTTCAGCAATTCTGACGCTTCCATGCCCAAGACTGTCGCCAACCGGTCCACGACTTCGATGCTGGGATTGTAAACGCTGCGCTCAAGTGAGCTGATGTATGTGCGATCGACAGCCGCGCGATGGGCAAGCTCTTCCTGTGACAGGCCGTTGGCCTGCCGGGCTGCTCGCAGGTTTCGCGCAAACACCTCTCCTCTCGAATCTCCATGTTCGAGAGAACAGCGACTTGATGAGTATTCGACCACGGAGTATCTTCTACAAACGTTGTGGTAACAGAGTACCTGTGGGTGACCGAGCAAGGCAGTTCCGTTTGGGTTCGAGCTTTTCTTCGTGGTCTGGACGGCAGCGCAGCGAAATGAGCCAATATATTGCGCGAAGCCGGGTTCACCGGCGAGAGGAGAAGCGGATGAACGATATTGTCCCATCCGAGGCGAACGACGAGAGAAAGGAGAAAGGAACCCTCTACAGTTCGATGCAAACGTCAGAACTGGAGGCGTTGGCGGTCTCTGCGATCCTCGAACACCGCCGGCTTCTCGCCGCCGACGAAGTTGTCTATGAGGAGTGGACGCGCGCGACTGACGACGGGTCAGTCTCTACTGCCGTACTCAAGAGCCTGCAAGACCAGTACTTGGAGCGTCAGAAGAAATCCGAAGCTCAGCAGGAAGAGCTTTCGGAAATCATCGACGCGCTTGGCTATATCCCTGATGTCCCTTTGTGCGATGAGTGACGATCAAACCAAACCGTGATCTTTAGCGATCGCGACAAGTTGCGGAACGGTTGCTGCATCAAGCTTTCGGCGCGCGTTGTCCAGGTAGTGCTGCACCGTTCTTGGATTGATTCCTGTCACATCTGCGGTTTCAGGAACATTTTTGCCCTTTGCCGCCCACATGAGGCACATCGCCTCTCTTGGCGAGAGGAGGCGTTTCGGTGCCACAATCGTCGCTGCGGCTATGATCTTCAGGCGGTAGTGGATCGCCATGACGGCCTCTATTGCTTTTTGCCGGTCCTGAAACCTTGAGATGTCAGCCTGCTTCTCCGAGGATGCAAACGTCAGCATCACCGCGGAACCGTAGCTCCCATTGACGGGAATCGTCACACCACTGCGAATGCCGTGTTCGATCGCTTGCTCTCGAAAGCGCTTGAGCTCGGAGGTTCCACGCGCTGGCCAGTCACAGGCTGTCCAGGAAATCGTTTCCATGCGACGCTTGGCCTCCGTGACGGCTGGGTCAATGCGGAAATATTGGCTCCCGAGGTAAATATCCTGCCATTTCTCGGGGTAGGAGTTGAATGTGCGGAGTTTAGCGCCTTCTGTTTGCAGATAAGCGAAACGCTCAAAACCAAAAGAGGTCGCGAATCTTTTCAGACCGCTTTTGATAATACGTTCATCGTGCGCGGCTTCTGCCATGTCGATGATAGAGCCAAGATCTCCGTTCACTGACTTTTCTCCTGTATTCTTGGGCAGCTGCGAGCCTCCAGCTCTCGCAACTTGATGCTCATCCCATGGTTTGGTCGGCCAGCCAGTGGCCGCTTGTCGGCTCATGACTGCGAAACACCGCACCCATCCTTTGGCAAGTGAACGGCCGTGGCCATGCTTCATGAAGCATGGCCACGGCCGTTGCACGGTTTACTCTCTCGTTTAACGGGCACTCAAGCCGCCTCGTTCTAAAAGGAGACTCTTCAATGAAAGAATATACCAAGGCATGACTGAGTCGTTGGCTTACAGATTGAATCAACACGCCGTCCCGGGGGGAGCAGGCGCAGGAACTGCTTAGCGCGACGGAAACGATGCGGGAAAAATGATATCTTGATCGACGAGAACGTTGAATTTGTAGCCTGGCCGGATGCGGATCGTCGGCTGGACGTTCACGTTTTTCGAGATAGTCTCTTCTGCCACACGGCCGAAACTCTCCGCGAAACTCCGCCTTGCCGCGTCCGACGCCGTATCCTGCGTCGCAAGCGTCGAGCTTTCCGGCATGGACACATCGATTCCGGTCCCGATAAGCGCGATCAATGCGGCCGAACCGAATGTCCGCCAGAGGTGGCGATCCACCTTGTCCTTGAGCCCGCCGTAGCCTTCAGCGTCGATGCCAGCCATGCCGCCGATCTGCAGTGTCGATCCGTTCGGAAAGATGAGATCGGTCCAGATGACGAGAACCCGCTCTTGGCCGAATGAGATCTTCGAATCGTAGCGGCCGAAGAGCTTGGCACCCTGCGGGATGAGCAGGCGATGCCCCGTGGCGCTGTCATAGACGTTTTGGCTGACCTGTGCGCTAATGCGCCCCGGTAGGTCGGAATTGAGGCCGGTGGTGAGGGTTGCCGGAATGACTGAGCCTCGCTTCAGCTCATAGGGTGACATTTGCGGTACGACCTGGTTCGGCAGATAGCCGAGGTCCTCGATATCCTGGTTGAAGAAGCCCTCCTTCGCGGTCTGGGCGTTTGGATCGACATTCTGTCCCATCAACCCTGAATTCATGGCAGCGGCGTAAAGATCGGATGCACTGTTCGAGGCCATGCCTGTGTTCCGGCGGGTGGAGCCGTTGGTGTTTGCTGGAACCTTCTCAGCATCGGAGATATCCACCTTCAGCGGCGAGTCGAGCGCGGTTGCGCGCGCCTGGAGGCGAGCCATTCGCTGTCGCTGCCCTTCACGGATATATTGCTCATCCTCCTCTCGTTTCAGACGTGCCCTCCATTCCTCCTCGGACTCCACACGCGGCCGACGGTCTTGGCGCTCGACTGCCCGGCGCTCGACGACGAGGTCTTCCTTCTCGACCTTCTGCTCGATGACAGGCGTCGGCTGAAACGCCTCGCGATCAACCGGCTCGCCGATGATGCCGTCGGTCACGCCGCGTTTGAGCTGGTCGCCGAAGTTCGTCGCCGGCGTGCTCGAAGCGCTGTCGATATCGTTGCCACGGTCGAATGAAAGCCCTCGCCATGACAGGCCGATCACGACGATCCCGCAGACCAGTACGATGAGGACGATCGCGAGCATGATCGGCAGGCGATTGAGGCGGCGCATGCCGTTCTGATCGTCGGCTGGGCGCGACGCGCCGAGCTGGAGCGATTGCACCATGGTCCCTCTTCCTAATCGCGCTGCATGATCGAAAGCGGGCTTGCCGGTGTGGCACCGGACCCAGTCAGCGTATACGCGCGGCCGATTGCGATGGAAGGAGTTGTCAGGCGAGCGAGAACCTGCCCGTCGATGCCGTCCATCGCGTAGGCAAGCTCCACCGGCTTGCTGTCCTTTCTGGCCTTTCCGCCCGTAATGACCGTGTAGCCCCAACCCTTCAGGGCAGCCTCGAGCGCGGTCGCAAACTCTGAATTGTCGTTCTCCATCTTGATCGTTGTCGTTCCGGCAGGGCCGATTTGTTCGGCAAGCCGGCTCGCCATGTCCGCGGCGATGGCGCTCGCGGCTGGTCCAGAAACAACGGGCGGCGTGGTGTCGGTCGTCAGTGCGTCACTGGCCGTCTGGCAGCCGGAAAGAAGCGTGGCACCGATGAAGGCCATTAGCAGCGTGCGCATGGTCATCCTCCTCGCCGAATGGTCACTTTTTGCTGGCGCCAGCCGACGCCGGAAACGAGGATCGCCTTGTCGACCGCATAGTCGACGATCATCATGTCGTTCTTCATCCGATAGTTGACGATGCGGTTCTGCCCGCCGGAGACGACAAAAAGGACCGGCGCATCCTGGCCGGAAAGCGACTTCGGGAACTGGATGTAGGTCTTGACGCCATCCGAATAGACTCGTTTCGGCCGCCATGGCGCACTGCCGCTCACCGAATAAGAGAAGTTCAGCTTGTCGGGCGTTGTGCCGGGAATACCGCCGATGTCCAGACGGGCGTTGATGTCAGCGAGCTTGGTCGAGGCATCCTCGGGATATTCGAAACCGATGCGGGCCATGTACTGGCTCGGATGAGACTTGAGCTGGATGTGGTAGGTTCGCCGTGAGGTCGTGACGACCATCGAGGTGACAAGACCGGATTCGGAGGGTTTCACGATCAGGTGGATTGCCTGTCCGCCGGTGGCGCCCGAGGTCGCAGGCTCCACCTTCCAGCGAACCGTATCGCCCACGAGGACGTCGCGAACGATCTCGCCGCCTTGCAATTCGATATCGCAGACCTGCAGCGGTGAGCAGACGACGGAGGGCTGGGTTTCCCCGAAGAGGAATATGATCTTTCCATCAGGGCCGGTGGTGACGACGCCCGACGTGCCCCGCCATTTGCGGGAAATGTTCGTTCCCCTCACCTCATTCGTCGTCATGCTTTGCGCGTGAGCGATGCTCACAAAGGCGAGTCCGGCCATGCAGGCAGCGGCCGCGATCAATCCTGTTCTGTGCATGAAAAACCCTTGCTCTTAAAGCTGTGCCGTCCAGTCGAAATCTCGGACATAAAGACCTATCGGATTGAGGCGGATCGTCGCCTCGTCCTGCGGCGCCGTCAGCGTGACCGTCGCGATGCCCCGAAATCGGCGCGTGCCGGTTTCCTTGCCCTTGCGGTCGCGCTCGTATTCGGTCCAGTCGATCTGATAGGTCTGGTTGGAGAGCGCCACGATATTGTTGACCTCTGTGGCGACCGTCGAGGTTTTCGCCTTCTCGAACGGCGAGTTGCCGCGGAACCAGGCGTTGATCTTCTCAGTGGACGGGTCAGACGCGCGTAGCAGCGCGTAGGTCCGGTCGATGTACTGCTTTTGCACCACGGCGTCCGGCGTGATCGAGCGGAAGCTACTTACGAAGTTTCCGAGTGTGGAGCGCACGACGCGGGCGTCGGCATACTCGATCTGTTCCGGGAATCCGGCTGTCACCGACGTTCCGAGTTTGTCGACCTCGATGATGTAGGGTACGAGCTTGACCTGCGTGCTGAGATACATCGCGTAACTGAAGCCAATTACGGCCATGAACAGGCTGAGCACCCCGACAAGACGCCAGGCTGCCGCGGCTTTGACGTAGGAGCCGTATCGCTCCGACCATTCCTGGCGGGCGGCTAGATACGGATTCTCGGGAGCGCTGTTCGCTGCCATCGGTCCATGCCTTTCCCTATGGTGTTAGTCGTTGCGTTCGGGAGGTCGCTTTGGAGCGCTGTGCCCGCTGCGGCTCTCCTCAAGCTTGGCGTTCGCGAGCCCGAGGAGCGAGCCGGCATAGGCGCCGGGTGAGCCGATGGCCTTCTCCTTCGCCGCAGATCCGGCAGCCTTGCCGGCTGAGCCGAGGCCGGCGCCGAAGCCGCTGAATACGGATCCGATGACCGAGGCACCGGCGGCCCGGGAGGCTTGAACCGCCGCGAACCCCACCCCAGCGGCAGTCGCTGCGAGGAACCCGGCGCCAGCGGCAAAGGATGCTGCTTGACCACCATGGCGGATTGCTTCCACTCCTCCGGAGACCGACGCGCCTTGCACCACACCCTGCATTATGTTCGGCACGTAGACCGCGATGATGAATACGACGACGGCAATGCCAGCGATCGCAAGGGCGGTCTGAAACTGGTCGCCGATGTCAGGTTGGTTCGCGAGTCCGATCAGGACCTCCGATCCGATCCGCGAGATCATGACAAGCGCCATGAGTTTCATTCCGACCGAGAACGCGTAGACTAGATAGCGGATGGCGAAGTCCTTGGTGTAGGACGAACCGCCAAGCCCGAGCATGATCATCCCAGCAAGCAGACCGATATACATCTCGACCATCACGCTCACGAAAATCGCTGCGACGAGTGAGAAGGAGATGACCACGACCACCATTGCGAACGCGGCCGAGATCGCGAGCGCGTTGTCCTCGAAGAGGCCAAACTGGATCTTTTCCGACATTTTGGTTGCCACAGCGAGGCCCGCGTTGAAGACATCGCCAGGCGACGCTGCCCCACCTCCGGCGCCAATCTGGAAGAGGCTGTCGACGACTGCCTTGGCAAAGGTCGGGCCTTGGGTCAGTACGAAGGCAAAGAAGCCAACGAACATGATCCGCCTGACCAATTCTGCAAACCAGCTGTCGAGAGAAGCTGCCTGGACGGCAAGCCAGACGCCGGCGATGCCGATCTCGATTGTAGCAAGAACCCAGAACAACGATTTCGCTGCATCCATGACGGTGGCTTCCCATCCTTTGGCAGCGGTCGTGATCTGGTTCTGAAGCGAGGTCAGCACGGAGCCCTCTTGGGCAAGTGCGGGCTGCGCCGCGAATGCCGCGAAAGCAGTAACAATCAGTGCCATTCGGAGCGGAGGAAGTTCGTTTGGCCTCATAGGGTTCACCACTCGACTTTCATCCTTTCGCCACCGGACGTGGAAGGAGCCGTCGCGCCGAAGAACTTTTCCCGGCGCGCCTGCGCGAGGTCCTTGTCTGTCTGCTCGGTCTGAAGCCAGGTCCCCATCATGGTCATCTGCTGTGAAACGAGGCCGCGCAATTTCTGCATCTGCGCGACTTGCTGGGCGGCAATCTGATGTCCGACCTGCAAGGCCTTCATCTGGCCGTCCGCTGTCTCGGACATCGATCGCAGCGACCACATCGTGTTTTCCTCGCTGTCGAACTGATCGGCCGTGAGGCTTGCCGTCTTCAGCGTGCCGGCGATCGTGTCGCGGTTAGTGTCCGACCAGGTTTGATACGCGGACGAGAAGCTCGCTGCATTCGGCAGATCGGTCTTGAGGTCGGCATAGCTCTGAAACCGCTGTTGAAGCACGTCGTCGGCATTGGCCATCGAAAACGAGATGCTCCGACCCTGGTCTACGATGTCGCGGAGTTGGTTGAGATCACTCTCGATCTGCCCCCACATGTGGGTCGGCAGTGTGGCCGTGTTCTGCAGCAGGTTTTCGTAGATGTTCAGCTGCGTTTCGATCTGCTGCGTAAGCTGGCTGATCTGCGTCAACTGGTTTTGGATTTGCTCGCCGGATTTACCGACGAGCGACACCAGTTCGCCGTTATTGAGAACCTGCGTCCATTCAGTTGCCGCGCCGGTGGCGGTGCCAGCCTTCGCCGGCGCTACTGTAGCGATCCCAATGGCGACGACCGTCAGGCCGGTGAGCCATCTATTCGAAATTGAGCAGCGATGCGGCATCATGAACTCCTCTCGTGTTCAGCCAGTGGATCGGCCAGTCGCAGCCATGTTCGGATTTGAGCGCCCGAATGCGCTTCAGGTCGTCCTTGCCGGAGGCCCCGACAAAGCTCAGCGCGACGGGGCCCAGCGCCATGTCGAACAGGCGCCGGCCCTCCGGTGTTGCGGCGTAATATTCGCGTTTGGGGGTCGCGCGCGCGACAAGGTCGATCTGGCGCTCGTTGAGGCCGATGCGCTCATAGAATTCCCGCGTTCCCGGCTCTCGCGCAGCGCCGTTTGGAAGGCAGATTTTCGTTGGGCAGGATTCCTTCAGCACGTCGATGATCCCGGAGCGCTCCGCGTCCGAGATCGATTGTGTTGCCAGAACGAGAGCGCAGTTCGCCTTGCGCAGCACTTTCAGCCATTCGCGGATCTTGGCCCGAAAAACGGGGTGACCCAGCATCAGCCAGGCTTCATCCAGCACAATCAGGCTTGGCGACCCGTCGAGGCGCCTTTCGATGCGGCGGAACAGATAGGCCAGCACAGGCACGAGATTGCGCTCACCCATGTTCATGAGATGCTCGATCTCGAAGGTTTGCAAGGCTCCGAGCGAAAGGCCATCCTGCTCTGCATCGAGCAACTGGCCCATCGGTCCGTCGACTGTGTAATGGTGCAGCGCGTCCTTGATCTCGCGCATCTGGACACCAGACACGAAGTCCGAGAGCGATCGGCCTGGAGCGTTTGCCATCAGCCCGACCTGTCGGGAAATGGCGTTGCGATGATCGGGCGTGATGATAACACCTTGCAGCGCGACCAGCATCTCGATCCATTCCGTCGCCCAGGCCCGGTCAGCGTCATTTCCGAGTGCGGAGAGCGGGCAGAAAGCAAGCGCCCTCCCCTCCCCTTCATTGTCTCCGCCAATCTCGTAGTGGTCGCCGCCGCCAGCCAGCGTCAACGGGAGCAGCGAGTTGCCTTTGTCGAAGGCGAAGATCTGGGCGTTTTCGTAGCGCCGAAACTGCGCGGCGATCAACGCCAAAAGAGTCGACTTGCCAGAGCCCGTCGGACCGAAAACGAGGGTATGTCCGACGTCGTCGACATGCAGGTTGAGACGATAAGGCGTCGAGCCGCTCGCCACCTGCATGAGCGGCGGCGAATTCGGCGGATAGAACGGGCACGGCGCGGCCGGTCTTCCCGACCAGACGGCATTGAGAGGAATAAGGTCTGCAAGATTGCTTGTGTTGATCAGCGGCTCGCGGATATTGGAATACCAATTGCCGGGCAGGCTGCCAAGAAAAGCGTCGGTGGCGTTGAGCGTTTCGATCCGAGCGCCAAAGCCTTCCGCCTGGATCAGCCGGCGGATTGCCTCCGCCTTTTCCTGGAGCGCCTCGCGATCGTTATCGAAGAGGACAATGACCGGAGTATAGTAGCCGTAGGCGACCAATTGCGACGAGGCCTGTGCAATTGCGTCCTCGGTCTCAGTCACCATGGTCATGGCGTCCTGATCGATCGACCGGCTTTGCGTCTGAAACAGCTGGTCGAAGAACGGCCGGACCTTCTGTAGCCACTTCTTGCGCGTGCGTTCGAGCTTATGGCGCGCCTCTTCGGCATCGAGAAATATGAATCTCGAAGACCACCGATAGGTGAGCGGCATCAGGTCGAGGCTGTTGAGGATCCCAGGCCAGCTTTCGGCTGGCAGACCGTCGATGGCGACGACGCCGAGAAAGCGGTTCTCGATTTTCGGCGTCAGGCCATGTTCGAACTCGGCGGTCGCGATCCAGTCGAGATACATGGGGACATCCGGAAGCCGGATCGGATGGCTGTGCCCGGTGATGCAGAAGCGAACGAACTGCAGCAGCTCGTCGTACCTGGCAACTCGTGTCCCTTCCCTTTCGCTGACCTCGTGCGTTTCCATGCGACGGATCGAGAGCGAGTTCGCCAAATACTGCTCGATCTCACGGACAGCGTTTTTGAACATGAACAGGACAGTGTCGGCATAGGATTTCTTCCGGCTTTCCTCGTCCGAATAGATGTACTTGCTGAGCGCTGTCCTCTTGGACTCGAGCGGCCGGTAGGTGAGAATCAGCGCGTGCTTGCTCTCGAAATGCCCCTGCTCGCGTTCAAAATGCGCGCGCCGCTCGGCGTCGATCGCACGTGTGACTGGATCGGGGAAATGGCATCGATCCTCGGAGGGATAATCGATTGTCGGAATACGGATGGCCTCGACCTGGATCATCCAGCCGCTCCCAAGCCGCGACAGGATCGCATTGATCTGCCGCGACAGCTCGTTGCGTTCGAGGGCGGTCGCACTTTCGGAGTCCGGGCCGGCGAAGTACCAGCCTGCCATGAGGCTTCCGTCCTTCAAGAGCAGTAACCCATTGCCGACAAGACCGGCGTAAGGGACGAGATCGGCGAAGGACGCGCCTGTGGCTCGAAAGCGTCGCAAAGCTACCACGACCGCCTCCTCAATACCGCCGCCAAGGCGAACTGGTCGCCTTGTAGTACGGCTTATAGGAAATGTGCCTGATATAGACCTGCCGCATCAGCGGGTCGGACTTCGCCATCATCCGAAGCAACCCTATGATGATAATCCAGACGGCGATACCGAAGAGCGCCGAATAGATCATCAGGACGACGAAGATCAGGATGACGGCGGCAAGCCCGGTGAGCAGCACCAGCTCCCGATCCGCACCCATCAGAAGGTTTGGGCGGGACAAAGCGCGATGAATGCGATGTCGCTCCAGGCCGGACAAGGACTCAGACATAAGCCCCCTCCCCTTCTCCGTTGGACACGATTGAGTGTGTCTGCTCGTCCCTTAGGCCGATCGACGCGCCGGTCGCCCCGAAGAGGGCGACGATTTGGGTCGCACCGAGCAGGATGCCGGTGACGAGGACGACATAGACGAGCCGTCGCGCAAAATCGTTGAGCTCTCCGCCGAAGATAAGCATGCCCCCGGCAATCGCCATCGCCGCAAGCGCAATGGCGCCCGCCACGGGACCGGTGATCGATTCTTGAATTTGTTGCAGCGGCCCTTCCCAGGGCAGACCTCCGCCTCCTGAGCTGGCGAGTGCGGGAGCAAACGACGCGAGCACGATGGGGGCGGCAAGGAGTGCGACAACTGTGACTGTGGCTTTACGCGACACGACGTGCCTCCTGCTCCTCGGTTAGTTGGTCGGACTCAATGTCGTATTGGCCGCCCGCGAATCGCTCGACCTGGATGACGTCGCGAACGCATCGTCCGCGCGGCGTTCGTTCGATGGATACGATTAGGTCGACCGCTTCGCCGATGACCTCTTGCATCGGCTGCTGGCTTGCCTCTGCAGTTAGTTGCTCGAGGCGTCGAAGCGCCGACATGGCGGTGTTCGAGTGAATGGTCGCCACGCCTCCAGGATGGCCGGTATTCCACGCCTTGAGCAATGTCAGCGCAGCGCCGTCACGAACCTCGCCGACGACGATCCTGTCGGGACGAAGCCGCATCGTGCTCTTCAAGAGCCGCGCCATGTCTACAGTATCGCTAGTGCGCAGAACGACAGCGTTGTCGGCCGCGCATTGGATTTCCGCCGTATCTTCGAGGATGACGAGACGGTCTTCGGGCGCGGACCTGACGATCTCGCCGATCAGTGCGTTCGCAAGCGTCGTTTTGCCCGAACCAGTCCCGCCGGAAATTATAATGTTCAGGCGCGATGAGATTGCGCTGCGGATCGTCGACGCCTGATACTCCGTCATAACTCCGCAGTGCACATACTCGCCGAGCGGTATCAACCGCGATGCACGGCGGCGAATGGTGAATGCCGGTTTGCCAACGACAGGAGGCAAGAGACCTTCAAACCGGTGGCCGCCGATCGGCAGCTCGCCGGAAATGATCGGCCGTTCTGTGTCGACCTCGGACTGCAACGCATGGGCAACCGTTCCGATCACCATTTCTGCGGCCGCGCAAGACATTTCGCCGGCCGGCGCAACGCCATGACCGAGCCGTTCAATGAACAGTTTCCCGTCCGGATTGAGCATGATCTCGATGACATTCGCGTCATCCAGTGCCACACAGAGCTGATCGCCGAGCGCCTCCTGAAGTTTGCGAACAAGTCTGGGGTGAGAGAGGAGCTGGCTCACGGATTTCTCCCTACGCTGCCTGGCCGAGAGGGGTGAGTTCAGAACGGTAATTGGAAGGACGCAGCTTCTGAAATATGCTCGCATCGGCGCGCAATATGCCCGCTACAGCCATCGTCACGCCTATCTTTCTAGGTTCTTCCAAACGCTGCAGCGACCATCCAACGCGCGCAAGGATCCGCTCGAATCGTAGATCGGTTACCGTGACAATCTCGGTGTAGCCATTCGCCATGCACCATTCGGTGATGCCCGCGAACATGGTCAGGGTTGCTTCATGGACCGAGCCGGCTCCCCTTCCCTCCGCGAGGGTCGTGTCGACGCAAAAGCGGGAGCTCTCGATCATGAAAGGATGAGCGTTGAGCCCGTCGCCCGGGAGAAGCGAGGGAAAAACATCCGTCACCATGGTCGGCCCCAGGGCTGGCAGAAGCCTGGCGCATCCTGCCAATTGGCCGCTCTCCGAAACGGCGAGGATGTAGGTCGGCTGAAGGCCATCAAAGGCGTCATATTCCTGGCCGTCGCGAACGCTGACATCCCAGCCTAGCCGATCAGAAAAGACTCGCGCTCGGAGCCTGTGATGCTGTGCGAGCAGTTGCTTCTCCCGAAAATCCGGGCGTGCAGAAATCGCGATCACCTGCATGCTTTTCTCCATCGTTGAAATTCTTCGCGGAGTTGAGCACGGATCAGAATCGCTGGGCAGTTGTAGAATTCGACAAGTTTTGCGTGAGGTGAGTCGGCACGAACTTGCGCGAAGAACCTTTTGGTGCGGTGCCCAGTGCTAGGTTCGATTGTAGGATTCACAGGAGAACAATCCGAGATCAGGAAGTTCGCAGTGTTGAGCTAACCCTCAGAGCGGGAAGACAAAAAGCCGTAAAACCGCTTGCTGGTTCGCTAGAAATCTTCGGCGCCGTTAACCTTTTGATAACCCTAAACTTCTGGACGGGTTCGGGAGAATCGTGCTCTACCTTTGGCGGGCAAACGCGGGAAAACCGGCGGAGAGCCGCCAAGAGGGAAAAATGGCGATAGCAAACCGAGTGGAATCAGCTGCTGGCTCGCAGGAAGATGCTGGCAGCAAGATCATGCGCCATGCCGGGATTCTGTCTGGGCAGTTGCAGCAGCTCAGAACTCGCATGTATCCGCCAAGATCCGAAAAGACGCTTCGTTCATTTTCGACCAACGAAGTGTCGAAGCTGACCTCGATACCCGATTCCACCCTGAAGCTCATGTCCACCGAAGGACGCGGACCGGTCCCTAGTCGGTTGGAGAATAACCATCGCCTCTACACTCTGGCCCAGATCAATGAATTGCGTGAATTGTTCGCGAAGCAAAAACCTGCAGACGCCTTGCGGTTCCTCCCTCGCCGTCGCGCCGGCGAGCATCTTCAGGTCCTTGCGATAGCCAACTTTAAGGGCGGCAGCGCGAAGACGACGACCTGCATTCATCTTTCCCACTACCTGGCTCTTCAGGGCTATCGCGTCCTTGCACTGGACTTGGATCCTCAAGCATCCTTGTCCGCCATGTTTGGTGCGCAGCCAGAACTCGACGTTGGGTCGAATGAAACGATTTATGCCGCACTGCGCTATGACGAAGCCGAACGTCGTCCAATCCGGGATATCATCCGCAAGACATATTTCGAAGGGGTCGACCTAATCCCGGGCAACTTGGAGGTGATGGAGTATGAGCACGAAACTCCCCGCGTTTTGGCTAACAAGTCGAGCTCCGGCGCAATCTTCTTCGAGCGACTGAAGCTCGCCCTTTCCGAAGTTGAGGCGGACTATGACGTCGTGATCCTGGACACTCCGCCGTCGCTTGGCTTTCTGACTTTGAGCGCAATTTATGCCGCGACCAGCATGATCATAACGGTGCATCCAGCCATGCTTGACGTCGCGTCGATGAGCCAGTTCCTCCTGATGATGGGCGATCTGATTAGCGTTCTGAACGAGAGCGGCGCTCAGCTGGACCAGGACTTCATCCGGTATTTGATCACACGGCACGACCCCAATGACGCGCCGCAGTCGCAAGTCGTCGCGATGCTTCGACACTTGTTTGGTACCGACGTCTTATTGCCAACTGCCATCGAGAGCACTGCGGTCGAGGCTGCTGGCCTTGGGAAACGTTCGATATACGAGCTCGAGATGGGGCAGATCGGACGCGATACCCATAAGCGTGCCCGCGAGTCGGTAGACGCCGTTAACGAGGCGATCGCTCGCCTTATCAACGACAGTTGGGGGCGGACATGAGCAAATCCTCTCGTAAGTCAATTGTCGCTAGCTTCGGACTGCTTTCCGCAGAACTGGAGAACAAACTAGCAAGTGATCAGCAGCCTGCGCCCCCGGCTCCGCCCTCGGGCAAACGCGTCGGAGCTGGGGTCATCGGCGCGGCGCACCGCGCGATCGACGACATCCGGTCAGAGCGGGACCGGTTGAAGGCTCTCGTCGAGTCTGGCGGAGGTGCGGTTCGCGAGCTGGATCCTTCTCTCATCGACCCCTCCCCTTACCCGGACCGACTGCCGGACGATGACGAGACAAGCTTCGAGGCGTTCAAGCGTTCAATTGAGATCGACGGGCAAAAGGTCCCTGTCCAGGTCCGGAGACACCCCACGTCGCCTGGTCGCCATCAGATCGTCTACGGTCACCGGCGCTGGCTTGCTGCCAAGCAACTCGGCAGACCCGTTCGGGCCATTGAGGTTGAGATTTCCGACATCGATCTTGTCCTCGCGCAAGGCATCGAGAATGCAAGCCGTCAAGATCTAACCTGGATCGAGCGCGCGCTGTTCGCGTCTCGGATGGATGATGCGGGGATTAAGCCCCGCCATATCTACGCGGCGCTTTCTATTGAGGACGCTGAACTGGCGCGTATGCGGAACGTCTACCGCATCGTTCCGGCGGATATCATCGAAGCGATCGGGCGGGCGCCAAAGATCGGCCGGCCTCGCTGGCTCGATTTTGCCAAGGTAATTGCCGGCGACCCGCGTACCCTCGATTCCATTCGGGCTGAGCTGGACAGCAAGGGCAGTGCTCCCGAAACTTCCGACCAGAGGTTTCAGCGCGTCCTGAACGCCATCAAGCCAGCCGCCAACAAGGCCGTTGAAGCAACTCCGATCTCGGACGGAAATGGTACGAGGCTTGGCGCGTTGGTGATGTTCCCGAAAGAGGTTCGAATTTCGGCCGACGGATCGCTTGGGATCGAGTTTTTGAAATTCGTTGAGGCGGAGCTACCAGGACTTGCTGAGCGCTTCGCCCGTCAGCGAGAACACGAATAACCCTGACAGCTGTCAGGATCTTAAAGCCTATTGAGGAAAGGAAACGCAGCAAAAGAAAAAGGCCCCCCAAACGTTGCCGTCGTGGAAGCCTCTCTCTGATTTAGCACCTCGAGAATCGCATTTCCACGAATCCTAGTCAAGAGTGTATGGCGTCGTTTTCGGCGGTCGGAATTCTTTTGCCTTTCGAAGGTGAAGGAAAATGCAAAGTGGAAATGTGACGACGCCCTTTGGGCGGCGGCCGATTACGCTTGCCTTGGTTCGGCAACAAATTGCCGCAACGGAGATCAAGCCCGGCAAATCGGCTGACAAATGGAAGGTCTTTCGGCACGCTTCTGAAGCGCGGAAAGAGCTTGGACTGCATGACCGCAGCCTCGCGGTACTTGACGCCTTGTTGACCTTTTATCCTGACAATGAACTTCGCCACGACGGGCAGCTCATAGTCTTCCCGTCCAATGCGCAGCTGACACTCCGCGCCCATGGCATTGCTGGCGCCACGCTTCGCAGACATCTAGCGCTTCTGGTTGAGGCGGGTCTCGTTGTTCGCAAGGACAGCGCCAATGGTAAGCGATACGCTCGAAGGGACAGGTCGGGCGAGATCGAACGTGCCTTCGGCTTCGATCTCTCACCACTGCTCAACCGCGCCGAGGAGCTAGCCCAGATGGCTCAGCAGGTCGCTGCGGACCGAGCAGCGCTCCGGAGGGCGAAGGAAACCCTTACGATATGCCGTCGAGACATCCGGAAGCTGCTCTCCGCGGCAGTTGAAGAAGGCGCCGACGGCGATTGGAACAAAATTGAATCCATGTACGTCCAGCTAATCCACCGTATACCACGCAGCCCAAGTCTGTCTGATCTCGTCGGCCTGATTGATGAACTGAACGTATTGCAGGAGGAAATTCTCAACACGTTGGATTTGCAGCGAAAAGCAGAGATTGATAGCACCAATGATGCTCACAATGAGCGTCACATACAGAATTCACATACCGAATCCATACATGAACTTGAACCTAGCTCTCGAAATGAGCAGGACGCGATGCCGAGCCAAGTCAGCCAAGTTACGAGCGAGCCGATAAAGAGATTTCCTTTGGGAATGGTGCTAAAGGCCTGCCCTCAAATTGCCGATTATGCTCCAGGGGGCACCATCGCGGGCTGGCGAGACCTAATGTCAGCGGCTGTGGTGGTCCGTTCCATGCTCAGAGTTAGCCCCTCGGCTTACGAGGATGCCTGCGATGTGATGGGTGCGGAGAATGCCGCCGTCACGATTGCCTGCATTCTTGAACGGGCAGAGCATATCAACTCGGCTGGCGGATATCTGCGAGATCTGACTTCAAAGACAAGGCGCGGCGAGTTTTCTGTTGGGCCTGTTTTGATGGCGCTTCTGAGAGCTCACGGGCAAAGTTTGAGGGAGGACGGGTGA